>JBDSHD010000205.1:0-8952 GCA_039918655.1 Dehalococcoidia bacterium
CCACCAGGACGGCGTCCGCCCGATGCGCCGCTTTCGCCGTGGGTGATGAGGGCGACGTCACACAGGCCGGCAGCGATGGCGGCGGCGGCGTGCTCGACGTGGATGACGAAGGAGGAGCCACCAACGGCGGTGCTGTCGGTGTAGCGGGGCGCGATGCCGAGGTACTCGGCGACCTGGAGGCTGCCAGACCAGCCGGCGCCGCAGGTGAAGACGCCGTCGACCTCGCTCTTGGCGATGCCGGCGTCGTCGAGGGCGTTGAGGGCGGCCTCGGCGTGGAGCTGGAGGGCACCCTTGTGGGGCACGATGCCGATCTCATCGGACTCGTCCGCGCCGACGATGGCGATATTGTGGAGCCAGCCGGACTTTTCTTTATTGGTGGTCATGATGTGAAGGGTGAAGGGTGAAGGGTGAAGGGTGAAATAGGGTGGCCCTGGCTTGTGGGGTGAATCGGGCCGTTGTGCTCCGCCTCCCCAGATCTTGCGTGCGCACAGGATGACAATGGCAGGGCGGGACGGTTGCCTTATGACTCATGAGGCGGGCCGGAACTTGACGAGGGTGATGTCTTCGGTGACGTCTTCGAAGACGGCTTCGAGGGGCATGTCGCAGTGGATGGCTTTCGGATCGGGGTCGACGCCGATGAGATTTGTGAATATCCTGGCGCCTTCTTCCAGGTCGACGAGGGCGGTGACATAAGGTACGTCGTCGGCCCAGCCGGGGTGCCAGGCGCGATAGTGGATGGCGAAGGTGTAGAGGGTGCCGCGTCCGGAGGAACGGCGCCATTCGACGTCACGGCTGCCACAGTGGGGGCAGAAGTCGCGGGGGTACCAGTAGGATCGCTCGCAGGCGCGGCAGCGGGGGATCCAGAGTTCGTGCTGCTTCGCCTTCTCCCAGAAGAACTGGGTCTCCGGGCTGGGCGGGGGAAGGGGCTTGGTGTAAGCGGGCTTTTCGGGCATCGATTTGGAGGGCTGAAGACCCTCCGCTACCTGGTGGGTGCACTGTGAGGGTCGACTGCCTTGTCCTACGTTTACGTCAGGGGCGGAACGGGGGTCAAGTCCCCTTGAGGTGACATCGGCAACTTCTCGACCCTCAGGATGCGAGATGCTATACTCCGGCACTGCTAGGGATTTATTTCACAAAGTCAGGGTTTGTAATGCTTCCAGAGTGGGGACAGGCCGGATTCATGATAGCTCTGGCCCTCATTTTCCCCATCGGGGGAATCCTTGCATCGTGGGCGCTGCAGTTCGTAGGGATCCGTCCAGACCGCCCCGATGTCATTAAAGAGGCTACGTACGAGTGCGGCGTCGAGACCGAGGGGCCGACGTGGGTCCAGTTCAACTTCCGCTATTTCTACTTCGCGCTCCTTTTCGTCATCTTCGCCATCGAGGCGGTGTTTCTCTACCCCTGGGCGGTGTCGTTCCAGAACGCGGGCGTCATCGCCTTTGTTGAGGTCGTGACGTTCGTCGGGATCCTGCTGATCGGTCTGCTCTACGCCTGGCGCAAGGGCGCCCTGGAGTGGATGGACTAGCGTGACGACGACGGTAACCGGCCTCGAGATTGCGCACAGCATAGACCAGCAGTTCCCCGGCGCCGTCACTGAAGCGACGCCGGAGTTCGCCGCGGTAGGGCAGGACAGGCTGATCGAGGTCCTGACCTGGCTGCGGGATGACGAATCGATGCTGTTCAAGTTCCTCAGCTCGTTAACGGCGGTGGACCGAATGGAGTGGTTCGAGGTTGTGTATCACCTGGAGTCGTTCCGGACCAATCGCATCACTGTCATCAAGGTGCAGAGCAGCGACCGTGACGACCCCGTCGTGCCGTCGGTAGTGCCGGTGTGGCCGGGTGCGCAGCTGCAGGAGCGAGAGGCGTACGACCTGATGGGCATCCGGTTCGAGGGTAACCCGGACCTGCGGCGGATCTTCCTGTGGGATGGATTCGCCGGTTTCCCGCTGCGGAAGGACTGGCTGAACATGCCCGGCGGACAGATGGCGGGCCTGGAGCGTTTTCCCGGTGAACCAGGGCTTGAATTCGATAATCGGGGCACGCTCTGATGTCGATCCAGTCTGAACCTTTCGTCATCAACATCGGGCCTCAGCACCCGAGCACGCACGGGGTGTTCCGCCTGCGCCTGGTGATGGATGGCGAAAAGATCATCGACGCCGATATGGTGATGGGCTACCTCCACCGTTCGATGGAGAAGCTGGCTGAGGAGCGCACCTACACGCAGAACATCCCGTTCACGGACCGTACGGACTACCTGTCGGCGATGACCGGGAATCTCGCCTACGTGATGGCGGTCGAGAAGCTGATGGGGGTCGAGGTGCCGGAGCGCGCCCTCTGGCTGCGAATGATCATGTCGGAGCTGCAGCGGATCGCCAGTCACGCGATGGCTGTCGGCATCTTCGCGAACGACACAGGCGCCTGGCAGACGCCGGTGATGCACATGTTCCGGGACCGCGAGAAGATACTGGATCTGTTCGAGATGGCCTGCGGGGCCCGCCTGACGTTGAATTACATGCGGATCGGCGGAGTCTCCCGCGACATACCGCCGGAGTGGTTGCCGCTCGCTCGCAAGCTCCTAAAAGACCTGCCGAAGAAGTTCGCGGAATACGAGGACCTGCTTCTCACGAACGAGATTATCGTCGCGCGCTCCCGGGGGGTCGGGGTTCTGACTCCTGACCAGGCGATCGCCTACTCAGTCAGCGGCCCGATGCTTCGGGGCAGCGGCGTGGCCTGGGACATCCGCAAGGCGAACCCGTACGCCGCCTACGACAAGGTGGACTTCGACATTGCGGTTGGCACAAACGGGGATGTATACGACCGCTTCATCGTGAGGATGGCGGAGATGCGCCAGAGCCTCCGAATCCTCGAGCAGGCCCTCGAGATGATTCCGGACGGCCCCGTTCACGCCCGCGTGGGAGAGGGAACGGTCCAGCCGGGCGGCCAATGGATCGCGCCGCTCGCGTACCGTCCGCCCGTGGGCGAGGCTTATGCGTGCATCGAGTCACCTCGCGGCGAGATCGGCTACTACATCGTTAGTGACGGCGGCCCGGCCCCGTTCCGGTTCCACATCCGGTCGCCCTCGTTCATCAATCTGACGCCACTGAAGCTGATGACCGTTGGTTCGACAGTTGCCGACGCTGTCGTGATTCTCGGAAGCGTCGACATCGTGGTGGGCGAGGTGGACCGATGAACCCGGTAGAGATCCTCTCCGTGCTGCTCGAAGGCGAGTGGTACGACTTTCGCGACCTCGGGAACCCTATCGGTGAGCTGGCGGACCAGATCAAGGACTGGGGGGCCCCTGAGTGGGTGGCTTACCTGGTCTCTACTCTGCTCGGTTCGGTGGGAATACTTCTATGGGCGATTCTCAGCGTGCTGGCGTTCATCTGGATCGAGCGGCGCGTGGTCGCGCTCATGCAGAACCGCAAGGGCCCGAATCGCGTCGGCCCGGCGGGATTGCTGCAACCGGTCGCGGACGCCCTGAAGCTCCTGATGAAGGAAGCGATAACGACGACCGGATCGGACCGGATTCTCTTCTGGGCGGCACCGATCATCATCTTTGTGCCGACGCTGGCGATCTTCGCCATATTCCCCTGGGGTGAGAACATGATCCTGGCCGACCTCAACGTCGGCGTCCTGTTCCTCCTCGCAATCGCGGGGATTAATACCCCGGCCGTCTTCCTGGCGGGCTGGTCGAGCAACAATAAGTACGCCCTGTTAGGCGCTATGCGCACCATCGGCATGCTCATCAGCTACGAGATCATCCAGGTGCTGGCCCTGCTGGCGCCGGTGCTCTTCGTAGGTAGCATGCGGATGGCGGACATCGTGAGCTGGCAGCACGATAACGTCTGGATCATCCTTATCCAGCCCCTGGGCCTACTTGCCTACATCATCGCCGGCGCGGTGGAGATGAACCGGTCACCGGCCGATAACGCCGAGGCGGAGTCGGAGATTGTCGCCGGGTATCACACGGAGTACGGCGGCATTAAGTTCGGGTTCTTCTACCAGGGTGAGTACCTGGCCGGCTTTGCCATCGCCGCTGTTATCGTCACGCTCTACATGGGAGGTTGGAGGCTGTTCGGACTGGAGGAGTGGATACCGGGCTGGATTATCTTCCTGGGCAAGATGTACGCCGTATTCTTCATCTACATCTGGTCCCGCGGCACACTGCCTCGGCTGCGGATAGACCAATTGATGGGGTTCGCCTGGAAGTTCCTCCTTCCTCTCACGATCGTGAACGTCCTGATCGTCGGCATGGAGGTTCTTATCTGGCGCGAGAACGAACTCTCGGCAGGAGAGGCTCTTCCGGCAATCGCAGTCATCAACCTGCTACTGGGCTTGGTCCTGTTCGCAGGATGGGCGCGATTCCTCGGGCACGGCCGCGGCACGCAGGCGGCCAGCGGAGCGGTACTCACCCAGGAAATAGGCGCCGTGTTCTTCAAGCCAGCAACTGGAACAGAGATGACCAACTAGTGGACGACACCGGCGTCGTAATCGCGTTCTGGGCCCTGTCACTGATGACGATCGGATCAGCGCTCGGCGTCGTCGCGGCGCGCAACATAATCCACGCGGTGGTGTTCCTGGTCGCCTCATTCCTCGGGCTCGCCGGGCTGTACGTCACTCTGTCCGCGGACTTCATCGCGGTAGCCCAGATGTTGATCTACGTAGGGGCCATTTCCATCCTGCTCCTGTTCGCCATCGTGCTGACTCCACGTGGCAGCCGGGATAACGCCGAGGGGTTCCTGCGGCTTCCGGCCCTGGCATTGGGTATTCTGGTCGCAGCCGCGCTGATATTCGCAGCGCTTGATACGGAATGGGCGATAGCTGACCGCGAGGGGTTTGATGAGACAGCGTCGCTAATCGGGGATGCGTTGCTGGATAAGTACGCGCTTCCTTTTGAGATCGCGTCAGTCCTACTGCTGGTCGCGGTCGTCGGCTCCATCGTCCTTGTGAGGCCCGAACCGATCGAGGAGGACGAGTAGTGTCAGTCGACCTCGAACATTACCTGATCGTCAGCGCCCTGCTGTTTTCGATTGGGATGTACGTAACACTCGCCAAGCAGAGCTTCATCGGAGTGCTTATCGGCATCGAGATGATGTTCAACGCGGTGAACCTGACGTTTATCTCGTTCGCGAGGTTTGTCGAGTCGGGAGACCCGCTGGCAGGCCACGTGTTCGTGATCTTCACGATCACAGTCTCCGCGGCGGGGGCGGCGACGGCCCTCGCGCTGGCCGTGTTGCTCTACAGGGTTAAAGGCACCATCGAGATGGAGAGGATGGACTTGCTCAAATGGTGATAGCCGGGGAGGAACGATAGAGATGTGGGCAAAGATCATGGAGACGAAGAACGGTTACACCGCGGAAATATGGCGAGAGTTGTTCAACGCCTGCGCGCTTAGCGTCCGGGTTGTGCCGAAAGGCGGCGCGGGTGTGCCTTCGGAGACAGAGCCATGCGATATCTACGTACCGTGGGGCAAGACCCACGTGGCGGACGAGATCCTGAGGAAGAGCTGACGTAAGGCATGCTTGATCCGATCAAGGAATGGGTTCTCTGGGCGATTATGCTGCTGCCTCTGGGCAGCTTCGCGATCATCTCCCTCGTGTCGCTCCTCGGTCTGACTCGAAATGGCGCCTGGTCGCCGCGATTGAGCGGGTACTTGACGGTCCTGGCGATTCTGGGTTCGTTCCTACTGTCTCTGTGGGCCTTTGATACGGTAGTTGACTCGGACGGCGCCCGTGTCGGTTTCGAAGCGCATCGCTGGCTGGTGATCGGGCCGCTGGAGATAAACATCGGTGTCAGTCTCGACGGACTCACGGGTGTGATGCTGGTTATCGTGACGGGTGTCTCGCTGCTTGTGCAGATTTACTCACAGGAATACATGCGTGGCGACGAAGGTTATGGCCGTTACTTCGCCTATATGTCCCTCTTCACCACCTCCATGCTGGGCCTGCTCCTGGCGTCCAGCATCCTGCAGATATTCGTCTTCTGGGAGCTGGTTGGTCTTTGCTCTTACCTTTTGATCGGCTTCTGGTTCTATAAGGACTCGGCCCGCAAGGCGGCAACCAAAGCATTCCTGGTGACCCGCATTGGCGACATCGGGTTCATGATCGGACTCCTGATCGTCTTCAGCGAGACGGGGACGCTCGACATACTTGAGATTCAGGAGGCCGCGATCGCCGGGACCATCGGATCGGCGGCCCTGACCTGGTTCGCTCTCGGCTTGTTCGCAGGAGCGGCGGGAAAGTCCGCGCAGTTCCCCCTGCACGTGTGGTTGCCCGATGCGATGGAAGGTCCGACGCCCGTCTCTGCGCTCATTCACGCCGCGACGATGGTAGCCGCAGGGGTGTACCTGGTGGCGCGGTTCTTCCCGGTGTTCGCGGAGTCCGAGGACGCCTTGCTCGTCGTTGCCCTGATCGGGTCGATCACAGCGATAATCGCAGCTCTGCTCGGCATCATAGCCACGGACATCAAGCGCGTAATGGCGTACTCCACGATCTCGCAGCTGGGCTACATGATGATGGGTCTTGGCGTCTTCGGCATGGTCGCCGCCATCTTCCATCTCTTCACGCATGCCTTCTTCAAGTCGCTCCTCTTCCTCGGGTCCGGATCGGTCAACCACGCGACCGGGACGTTCGATATGCGGAAGATGGGTGGTCTGGCCAGGTTTATGCCGATCACCTTCGCAACCATGACTATTGGCAGCCTCGCACTCGTCGGCGTATTCCCGCTTTCCGGCTTCTGGAGCAAGGACGAGATCCTGGCGGATGCCTGGGAGGACAAGCCGTGGGTCTTCGCTGTCGCCATGACTGGCGTCTTCCTCACGGCGCTCTACGTCGGACGCATGCTTTTCATGACGTTCGGTGGTGAGTACAAGGGCGGCGAGAGTGCGGAAGGTGATCACGGTGACGGACATCACGGCAAGCCGCACGAATCGCCGCTCCTGATGACGGCACCCCTGGTGATCCTGGCCGTAATGGCGGTAGTCGCTGGATTCTTCAACATGGACGACTGGCTGGGGAAGATCATCGAGGGATGGCTCCCCGAGGAGACGGAGGAACTGATAACCCACTCCGAATTCAGTCTTTGGATCGCGTTGGCATCCGGGGCGTTGGGGATCGCCGGCCTGCTATCAGCATGGGCGATCTACGGGCTGCGCTTGCTCGATACCGAAAAGGTCCGCAACGCAATCGCGCCGATCCCTAAGATTCTCGAGAACCGCTACTACCTGGATGCCCTCTACCAGGATGTCCTTGTTAAGACTCTTCTCATGGGGGGAATCGCCAACGTCACGGCCCTCTGGGACAAGTACGTCATTGACGACTTCGTGAACGGCCTTGCGCGCCTGGTGGCATGGACGGGTGATAAGGCACGCCTGGCGCAGACGGGACAGCCCCAGCTCTACGCCAGCGTGATGTTCATCGGGTCGCTCGCCGCGGTCATCGGCATTCTCCTGGTAAGCGAGTCGTAGCATGCTTACGTTCGCGATCTTCTTCCCCCTCGTCGGTGTCGCCTTAATTGCGACGCTGCCACACAACCAGGAGAAGCACGCCCGCCAGATCGCAGCGGTCGCCGCCGCCGCCACGCTGGCTCTCGTGGCCTACCTGTTCATCGACTACGACCGGGATGCCGGCGGTTACCAGTTCGTCGACTCGACCGTTTGGTTCGACTCAAGCCTCACGGACTTCACTCTTAATTACGCCGTTGGAGTCGATGGTCTCTCACTGCCGCTTATCGCCCTGACGGCCTTCCTGTCGCTGGTCGCCATCCTCATTTCCTGGCGCGTCGAGCTGCGGCCCAAGGAGTACTTCATCTGGCTGTTGATACTGGAGACAAGCCTGCTCGGGGTCTTTTCGGCGTTGGACCTTGTGCTCTTCTTCATCTTCTGGGAAGTGGAACTCATCCCCATGTTCTTCCTCATCTCGGTCTGGGGAAGCGGGAACCGGGTCTATAGCGCCTGGAAGTACGTCCTATATACGTTTACCGGCTCGGCGTTCATGATCGTCGGCATCCTCGCCCTCGGCTTCTCGGAGGGTACATTCGATATCAGGGAGCTAGGCGAGATCGGGGACATACAAGGCGCCATCATTCCCGCCTGGGCCATCTTCTTCCTGATAATCATCGCCTTCCTGGTGAAACTTCCGATCGTGCCGTTCCATACGTGGCTGCCCGACGCCCACACGGACGCGCCGACAGCGGTCAGTGTGATCCTGGCCGGCGTCCTCCTGAAGATGGGCGGTTACGGCATCTTCAGGATGGCGTTCAACATCATGCCGGATGTCGCCAGGGACGTAGATGTCGTGCTGGCCGCGATCGCTGCTGTGAGCATCATCTACGGTGCAGTCATGACCTTGATGCAGACCGACCTGAAGCGCCTCATCGCCTACTCATCCGTTAGTCATATGGGCTACGTCCTGCTTGGCGTGTCGTCCATTGGTCTTGTCGGTATGACGGGCGCGGCGACGCAACTCGTCACGCACGGCCTGATCACGGGGATGCTGTTTGTGCTCGTGGGGATGGTGTACGACCGGGCACACACACGGAACATCCATGAGCTTTCGGGGCTGGCTCACCGCATGCCCTTCATCACAGTCATGATGCTTGTGGCAGGACTCGCGTCCCTTGGCCTTCCCGCTATGGCCGGCTTCGTCGCTGAAGTGACGGTCTTCCTCGGCACCTTCGAGAAGTTTGAGGCGCTCACTATCATCGGCGTCCTTGGCGTTGCATTCGCCGCCGGATACATCCTCTGGATGATCCAGCGCGTCTACATGGGCCACGACAAGCCGGAGTACGATCACTACGAGCCAGTGAACCGGCGCGAGTATTTCATCATGAGCGTGCTGGGCATCGCGGCCCTGATCCTGGGCATCATCCCGTATCTGGTCTTTGCGTTGACCGGTGCGACGTTTGACTCGCTGCTCAAGACGCTGGGACTGACCGGTGGATGATGTGTTTCTC
>JBDSHD010000206.1:0-3723 GCA_039918655.1 Dehalococcoidia bacterium
CCACTGACAAGAGTGGGACGGCCGCGTGGCAACCCTCCCCCTGTGATTTCGTCCAGACCCTGGATGCCGGTGGACGCTTTCGGGAGCGTTTTGGAAGATGGCTGGCTTGTTTTTTTCTTTGATGCCATTCGCGATTGATCCTTGTCCCGGGGCGATTTGCGGCGGGTAGAGCCTTCACCATAGTCTGCTTCCTGAAAAAGCAGTCATCGATCTACTGGGCTCTACGAGACATATCCCCCTGGTTCCTACACAAACCCTCGGGTGAGATCGTGATCACCGGCAACGTCGGATAGGGCCAGCGTCCGCGCTCATCGCTCTCCCCGTCAGACTCGTTCACGACGGAAGACAATCAGATCCGTCGCCGGTGGCACGGCGCCGGCCTGTCTCACCATCGTCGTGAGCTGGCCACGATGGTGCGTGGAGTGGTTGGCGACGTGAAGCAGGACGTCGATCAGTCGATTGGTGAAGGAATCACCCTTGAGATTTCGGTAAGTGAGCGGTTGCTGGAGCGCGCTGTCGTCGGCACTCCTGAGGAATGTTCGACGCTCGCTTGCGACAGTGCGCAGCTGATCCGCAAGCCGATTCACCGGTGCGTCAACCGCCCACGCCGGTTGAGCGGCGGGACTGGTGCCCTTCCAACGCTGCAGCCAGATCCACTCCGCGCCGGCGACGTGACCGAGCGTGGCGCGAATGCTCGGGAAGCTCGAGGTGATCTCGCGCGTGTACTGCTCCTCCGTCAACGCGCGGATTGCCTCGACCATGCGGTCGTTCGCCCAATCGGTGTAATCGTAGAGACCGCGTATTTCTTCGATGTTCACATTTCCTCCGAACCTTGTATCGGCACGCTGGCGGCGGCAATTCCGCCGTGTAGCGCTGGACCAGGCGCATCGAATGTCTGTGCTTGCGTGAGATAGGTGCGGCCTCGGCCAAGCACTCGCGAGCTTTCCTCGCGAGTGCCGACCGGTATCGCTGAGGAACCCCCCTCGAGCGATTGCATGATCATCGTCGCCGCGCGTTGAGCTGCCACCACTCGCGCCCGCGCCTCCGGTCCGCGACGAATCACGCCGTAAACGACCCAGACGAACAGCGTCAGAAACGCGACGGCGATCATCGCAAGGAAGACCTGCAGGGCTGTGCCTATGGCAACCGCGTTCCGGGATGGTAAAGGTCCTCCGGTTGCCTGCTTCATCAGCACACCGGCGCGCTGGCGAACCGGTCCAGGCGCTCCCTCCGATGCACGATACCGTCATCCATCCTGATCAGGGTCGCACATCCGGACAGGTCCGGCCCGGGCGGGGCGGACTGGTGAGAATGATTCCCAGGTCGAGGATGGAAACCCGATACAATCGGGACGAGATGGCAGCGAGAGCCACCAGGCAGGCAAAGCCCTCCACCAGACGGGGCTCCATGCAGCGGGAGGCCATCGCTGCGTATCTGGAGGCTGTTCCAGTCCATCCCACGGCCGAACAGGTCCTCAGAGCAGTGCGGAAGAAAATCCCGGGTCTGGGGTTGGCCACCGTTTACCGAAATCTCGAGGCACTGGTGCGCGACGGTCGCGCCTCTCGAACGGTGCATCCGGAGGGGGCGCGGTACGACACGCGAGTGGATCCGCATCACCACTTCACCTGTTCGGGCTGCGGTGTCGTGGAGAACGTGGAGCCGGGCCCTCAGGAAGCCGCCTGGATCAAGGCTTTTCAGCGGGTGTCAGGGGCATCCGTACACCGCATCGTGGCGGATATCCAGGGTCTCTGCGGGGCATGCCGGCGGCGCCAGGGCTGACGAACTGCGCGCGCTAGTCGCGCTTCTCTTCCGCCGCGCGCAGTTGAGCCTCGAGGTGTTGCACGAGGGTGAAAGGAGGGGGCGGAGCCTCCTCGCCGATCCGCGCATTCAGCAAAAAGCGCTGGCCGTCCGGCGTCATCTCGATACCGGGAGGTGCCGTGATCGGGGATCGGAAAGGGAAGAGCGTCCTGGCCTGACCGATCTGGGGACGATCGGCGAACGTGATCGGGACGAGCACCATGGAGCTATTCGGCGCAAGCGTGGAATACAGAAGTGCCTTACCGTCTTTCCGCCAGCGAGGAGCGCCGCCGCCGTTCGCGGAGACCTGCCACTTTGAGCCGGTGGACGGGAACGGGGCGATATAAACCTCCAAGCGCCCCGTCTCGGTCGTGTGGAAAGCGACCCATTTTCCGTCGGGTGACAGGGAGGGTTGTCCTTCATTGAATTTGTTTCCGGCGTAGAGATGCGGCTTGCGATCGCTGAAGGAGTAGTACCAGAGGTCCCCCTGACCGGATTTGCTCTCGCTGTACCAGATCGACTGCCCGTCCGCCGACCAGCTGACTGGAGACTTGTTGGCGTTCGATTCGACGAGGAGTTGCTCGGTACCGGTAGCCAGATCCTTGATGTAGAGGTCGATGAAGCGTCCCTTCCTCGTCCAGGGGGTTGACGAGTAGACGATCCGCTTGCCATCGGGGGACCAGGTAGGGTTGCTGTCGATGGTGTCGCTGAACGTGAGCCGGCTTTTCACTCCGCGCTGCAGGTCCAGCGTCCAGAGATTGCGCCGGCCGGATCCGCTTCGCACTGCATAGGCGACGGTCGTCCCGTCGGGCGAGAGACGGATGCGCAAATAGGGCGCCGGCTCTCCGGCAACGCCGGTTTCTTTTCCCGTTTGATCGAGCCATACCAGCCGAGAGTCGGAAATGGCCGTTCCGGAGCGATAAACGACCATGCCGGACGGAGAGACATCGATCGCGCTTCGGGAAAAGAGCGAATCGAACTCAATACCCTGCTCGCCCAGCGGCATGGCGTCGCCCACCGTAGCCATTCGCGACATGTCAAAGCGCTGTGCCATCAGATTCTGATCGCTGACGTAGAGCAGGTGGTCGCGGAAGAAAAGTGGCTGCGAACTGACCTGCGCTAGAACCTTATTCATCCTTTCCGCGGTGCTTCCAAGGCAGATGACATTGCCGACGTTTTCTCCTCCGCCGGCACCCGCCATGAACAGGAAGTGAACGCCATCGGGCAGAAAGAGCGGCCAGCGATGCGTGGTCTGATCCGCACCCAGTTCAGTCGTTTGCGTCGCCACGCCCCCCGATGCCGTGACCCGCATGACCGAGCCGTCGCGCGAGCCGAACACGATGACCCCCTTGTTCCCCCAGCTTCCGCCGCGGGCATCGGTCGCGTCGGTCAGTGCGATGGGACTGCCGCCGCCGCTCCACTGTGTTTTCTTCAGCTTTCCGTCAGCGAAGAACGCGACGTGGCGGCCGTCAGGTGACCAGAACGGATACGAGGCGCCTTCGGTCCCCGGAAGCGGGCGTGTAGCGATTGAGTCCAGCGTCCGGATGAGCAGCGCACGAGACCCTGCTGAACTGGACGCCACGAAGACCATACGCCGGCCGTCCGGCGAGAGGGCAGGAGCTTCGCCGGTGGACACCGCGAACTCGACTCCCGCAGGGAAGATCAATGATGTGCGAATCGGGCTGACGCGATCGTGAGCGGCCCGGTCGCGCCAGACGTTCACGGCTAACACCGCGGTTACGATGGCCAGCAATGCCGCCAGAGACCAGGCCAGGCGCTCCCTGTTCTTCCGGCGCATCACCAGCGGAGCAGGGACGCCCGCCTGGGATCCCATCTCGGCCATGGCCTTCAGCTCCAGCCGCAGGTCATGCATGCTTTGCCAGCGATCGTCGGGCTCTTTCTCGAGACAGATGCGAACCAGACGGT
>JBDSHD010000207.1:0-5172 GCA_039918655.1 Dehalococcoidia bacterium
CCTCGGCATGGCGCTGGACATTTGGGGTGAGATCACCATCGCGCTCGGGGAATCCAGGGTAAGTGACGATCCCATGGCGACGATGGCGAAGACGGCGGCAAGACGACTGTTCGATCGCGCCGGGCGCTCTTCAGCGAAGATATCGGCGCGCCACAAAGGCCAGGTTCCGCTCGCGCGCGGGCTGGGAGCGAGTGCCGTGGCTCGCGTTGGCGGCCTCGTAGCCGCGAACCGGTTGCTGGACGACGCTGTGGACCGCGAGGAATTGCTCCGAATTGCCACCGAGCTTGAACACCACGCGGACAACGCCGCGCCGGCCATATTCGGCGGTATGCAAGTGTCTGTCGTGGAGGAAGGCGGCGCCGTCCTTCACACCGCAACTCCATTACCTGACGGCCTGCACGCCGTCCTTCTCGTGCCCGAACTGCGCATCGCAACAAAAGACGCGCGACGCGTGCTGCCGGGATCGCTGTCCCGGGGCGACGCCGTCTTCAACACCGGGAGGGCCTCGTTGCTCGTCGCCGCCATGGCTCGGGGGCGCTTCGATCTCCTGGATGCGGCCACGCAGGACCGGATCCACCAGCCTTACCGGGCTCGTCTCTACCCCGCGATGACGGCTATATTCGAATCCGCACGAGCCTCGGGAGCGCACGCCGTTTATCTCTCCGGAAGCGGCTCCACGATCTGCGCCCTCGCTACCGCCAACATGCCACACATAGCCGAGGCGATGTCCAAAGCCGCCCGCAAGCAGGATCTGACGGCCCGCACCATCATCACTCGCCCGAGTGAGGCCGGTGCCGAGGTAATCTCGGAAGCATGAACCAGAGGTTCATCCTGTGGCGGTAGTCGTTCAGAAGTACGGTGGCACCTCCGTGGCGAACGCCGAGCGCATCCAGACGATTGCCCAGAGAATCGTGAACCGCGAACGGCGCGGTGATGAGCTCGTAGTCGTGGTCTCGGCGATGGGCGATACAACCGACGAACTGATCTCGTTGGCCGGCAAGATGACCGATCAACCGGAGGCGCGTGAAATGGACCTCCTCTTGTCCACGGGCGAGATCGTCACCTCAACGCTGCTGGCAATGGCCTTGAAACACGCCGGGCAGCCCGCCGTCGCCTTGTCTGGCGCCCAGGCCGGGATCGGCACTGATCACCGCTATGGCCGCGCCCGAATACTGAAAGTGAACCCATCGCGCGTGCGCAAGGAGTTGGAGGCCGGGAACGTCGTGATCGTCGCGGGTTTCCAGGGTCTCTCCGAGGACCTGGAACTGACGACGCTCGGCCGGGGTGGCTCCGATACGACCGCAGTCGCGCTGGCGGCATCTCTTGGCGCAGATCGCTGCGAGATATACACGGACGTGGAAGGCGTATACACGGCGGACCCCAGGATCTGTCCGGACGCGAGGAAGTTGAGAGACGCCAGCTACGAAGAGATGCTGGAGATGGCCACCTGGGGAGCCAAAGTGATGCATAATCGGGCCGTCGAACTGGGCGCAGTCTATAAGATTCCGATATACGTCGCTTCCAGCTTCAATGACGCTGAAGGGACGCTTATTCACGGAGGGCCATATATGGAACCGACGAACAAAGTGATGGGAATAGCTCACGACAAGGACGTCGCCCGGATCACCATTCGGGGAGTGCCAGACCAGCCCGGTATTGCCGCCTCTATCTTCCAGCCGCTGGGCGAGCACTCGATCAGCGTCGACACGATCGTCCAGAACGCCAGCGTGGAGAGACTGACCGACGTAACCTTTACCGTTTCGCAGCAGGAGCTTGATAGTGCGATGACGATCATCCAGCCCATCGCTAAGAAGATCCGCGCGAAGGAAACCCTGGCGGACACTCACCTGGCCAAGGTGAGCATCGTTGGATCGGGCATTACTTCCGGGATTGGTTACGCCGGCAAGATGTTCAAGGCGTTGTTTGACGCGGGCATCAACATCGAATTGATCACCACCAGCGAAATCCGCATCACGTGCCTGATCGACGAAGGCCACGTTGAGGACGCTGTGCGCGCGCTGCACAAGGCTTTCGAGCTGGAAAAGGCAGCGTAGGGCGGCGTGGTCAGATAGAATCCCTATCAGCTGACGAGCCCTAGAGGACAAATGACTACTACAACGAAGAGCGGCCCCGGACTGTGGTTGCAAGCCCTCTACACTATCCCGCGAGTTGACACTGCGGAAGTTGACCCCATAAGCCGTTGGCTAATCCTGGGCCGAGTTTCCGTCGTCGTTATGTCAGCGATCTCAGCCGTGATCGGCGGTCTGCTGGCGATCCAGGACGACGTATTCGACCCCTGGTTGCTCGCACTGGTGACGATCGGGCTGGTGCTAGCTCACACCGGCAGCAACCTCGTTAACGACTACTGGGACTACCAGCATGGCATCGACACCCCCGACTCACCGCGGGTCACTTATGGTCCGCATCCGTTCGTGGAGAAGCGCCTTGGCATGCAGGAATTCATCTTCGTGACTGCGTTGATCCTGGCTGTCGCCACTGCGATTGGCGTTTACCTGACCTACGTGGCCGGACCCGAAGTGCTGATCTTCGCGCTCGCCGGAGCGTTTGTGCTCATGTTCTACTCCGGCGGCCCGATACCGCTGAAGTACTTCGGCCTGGGCGAAATCGCCGTATTCATCGTCTGGGGCCCGCTGATGATCGGCGGGTCCTACTACGTCATGGCGGAGGAGCTGCCCGGCTGGGTCCTCCTCGCGTCCGTCCCTTACGGCCTCGGCGTGACCACGGTCCTCTTCGGAAAGCACCTGGACAAGCTGGCCTTCGATAAGGAAAAGGGCATCAGGACGATGCCGATCGTCCTCGGTGAGCGACTGGCGCGGCAGACAACAATCGTTCTGTCGATAGGGATGTACCTCTCCACCGCGGCCCTGGCGGTGTGGCAGGAGATGTGGGCCCTCGTCCTCGTGGCCGGCGCCCTACCGTTGATGTCCCTCGTATGGCGCATCTACCGTCAGCCGAAACCAACCGAGCCGCCCGAAGGATACCGCGGCTGGCCACTGTGGTTCGTTGGAATCGCCTTCATCCACAACCGGCGGTTTGGCCTGCTATTTATCGCTGGATTGGCGATCTCGATCGCTCTTAACGAGTTGATCTAGGCCGGTCTTGCCCTTCTGGCCTCAGTAGTCCTGGACGACAGTTCGCTCACGGCCAGTTCCAGCGCTAACCGGGCGGCAAACGGCCCCTCCATCCGTCCGGTCTTCGGAGCCAGGTCGGCCTGGATCAACAACTCGTACGCCTTCTTGATGGCGTGCATATCGAGCATCCCAACCTGTTCGAGGAGCCGCGTCAGACCGTAGTTGTCGTTCATCCCAAGCTTGCGAGCGATCTCCGATCTCGAAGATCGGGCGTCGAGCATCTCGCGTGCGACAGCCATCCTGCGGTACTTGGTGGCAATCGTGGCGAGGAGCGCGCCCTCGTTGGCACCGTCCTGGAGTAGCTCCTCGAGAACACGCGTGGCCTTGCTCGGTTGATGGTCGGCGACCGCATCCGACAGCTCATACCCTTTGTGCTCCTGGGCGCGGCTCACCAGCTCGCGAACGTCGCCTTCGCGCACGACATCACCGTTGGCCCAGGCCTTGAGCTTGTCCATCTCGGACGCCACGATCGGGATGTGTGACTCCTTTGTGTCCCTATCCTGCGTCGCCGAACCGATGAGCGTCGCGAGGAGTCTTGCCGCAGGCGCATCCATCTTCAGGCCGATGCTCCGCGCCCGAGCCATGATCCAGCCGGGGAGGTCCTTGTCGGAGGGCGGCAGAAACTGCTGGCAACTGCTGGCGTGGGGTTTGAGCGCCATTAGAAGACTGTCACTGCTGGCGATATCATCATCCACCAGGACCAGGGTTGTGCTCTCCGGCATGGCATCGACGTAGACGGCGAGCACGCCCCACGGCCCGAAGTTCTCGGGCGCCGGCTCCTCTTTCTTGCTGCGGCGCTTTCCCCGACCCGAATTCGTCGCCAGAGCCCCCTCCACAATTACCAGGCGATGCGGGCCAAGGAACGGAACCGTATCGCACGCAGCCATCACTTCCTGGGGGGAAACCCGGCTCGCCTCAAATAGCGCCGTGTTCGTGGCCAGAGATCCGTCCGCATCAAGCGTGGACTTCAATTCAGCAAGGGCCGCCCTGCGGGCGAACATTTCGTAACCGTAGAGGATATGCAGCGGCACGGCGTCAGATTATCACGAGTCGCCGGCGTGCTGGCGGAGAACCTCTCGCGCGATGCGCAGGACGTTGAAGTCGTAACGTCCGCCCGTGCCTTCGTGGATGGCCGCGAGGTTCGCCCAGCCGTACTTGGCGCCCACGGCTGCGATCTCCTGTCGCTCCTTCGGCTTCAAGAACCGGTCGAGCTCCAGGCTCTCTCCGGCCAGCGCCGCTCGCGCCAGGTGACCGTACACCGTCCCTGGTGTGAGGCCGCGCTCCTTCGCAATCTCCTCCACCGAAACGCCGGCCTGGAATCGGTTCAGCGTCTCTCGCTCCGATCGTCCAACAATCGCGGGGCGCGTATCTTCCACCTGAGCCGCCTCGAACTGCCTCTTACCATGCTCGCGGACGTGCTCCGATATCTCCTTCATGAACTGATCGCCGAGATCCCGCAGCTTCGACTGTCCAACACCGCTGACCGCTAAGAACGCTTCGGAGGTGGTCGGTAACTGCTTCGCCATCAAACGAAGCGTCCGATCGTTGAAGATCATGTACGCCGGTACACCCTGCTCGTCGACTAACTTTCGGCGCAACAGACAAAGACGGTCAAACAGAGCTACATCGTAACCCTCGACGGGAAAGTTTCCGGTCTGCTGAACAAGTATTGTCGTCTGCATTTCGCCGGCAAGAAGCCTGCGGCCTGCAGCCGTGATCTCCAGAACCGGGAGTCGATCGGCAGTGCGGTCAAGGAAACCCCTCCTCAGGAGCTCCTTACTGATTTCGGACCATGCAGCCTTGCTCACTGACCTACCCACTCCGAAATTTCTCAATCCGGTGTGCCGGTGTCGCTCGACCTTCTCCGTCCGCGAGCCAACCAGGACATCCGCAACCCATGCAATTCCGACACTGAACGAACTGGCATTTACTATTTCGTCGAGACAGCGAATGAATGTCCGTGCGTCCTCTGTGCGATCCTCGACTGGATTGTTCCCGGCGGAGACGACCGGCGTCTCCT
>JBDSHD010000208.1:0-6869 GCA_039918655.1 Dehalococcoidia bacterium
CCAGCGTTTCGACGACGCCCGCTCGGTCTGCATCGTCGTCGATGTCCTGCGCGCCTCGTCCAGCATCACCACCCTCCTTGAGCGCGGTTGCGCCGAGGTCGTGCCCGCTGCCGACACCACCGAAGCCCGGCGGCTCAGTGTTGCTCTCCCGAGACATCTCCTCTGCGGCGAAGAAAACGGACTACCGCCGGACGGGTTCGCCTACGGCAACTCCCCATCCGAATTCTCCCGCCTCGATCTGTCTGGCGCTTCCGCCATCCTCGCCACCTCCAACGGCACTCGCATCCTTGCCGCCCTCGCGGCAGAGGCGCCCGCCATCCTTGTCGGATGTCTCCTCAATCGCTCGGCCGTCGCGCGGGCTGCCATCGAGATCGCTGCGACGCGCGGCCTGGACATCACCGTTGTCTGCTCCGCGGCTCATGCCGGGTCCAACTTCGTTCTCGAAGACGCCCTTGGCGCCGGTGCCATCGCCGCCGCCGCACTGGACCTCCGGCGCGATCTGGTTCCTTCGGACGCCGCCCGCTTCGCCCGCGATGCCTTCACAGTGGCCGCGCCGCAAATCACCGCGGCCATCCGCTCCGCCTACCACTCGCAAGAACTCGTCGATGTTGGCCTGGGTGAGGACGTGGCGTACTGCGCGCAGGTCGACTCATCAAGCGCCGTACCCGTCCTGATCGATGATGGCAACAGGCTCGCGTTAAGGCTGCATGGCAGGGCCGTTTAGCCCTCGCTTGCCGTTAATTAAGCGGGTGCTATACTACCAGTGATAATTTTCACGAACTATTTTGAGCTGAGCAAGACGCCCCAAACGCGCTACATTCCACCCTCAGCAGGAGGTTCACATGCCCCACATCATCTGTCTGGTCAAACAGGTACCGGACCCCGAGACCCCGGCTTCCCAGTTCAAGGTTGACGAGGCCGCCAAAAAGGTCATCCCGGCTCCCGGCATCGAGTCGACCCCAAGCCAGTTTGACACTATCGGAGTCGAGGCCGCGCTCCGCATCAAGGACAAGATCCCCGACACCATCATCACCATCGTCAGCGTCGGGCCCGACAGCTCCCGCGATAGCATCAAGAAAAGCCTGGCGATGGGCGCCGACGAGGGCGTGCACATCAACGACCCCGCCCTGGCCGAAGCCGATCACTGGGCCACCGCCGAAGTCCTGGCCGCAGCCATCCAGAAGCTCGCTCCCTACGACCTGGTCATCGCCGGTCGCCAGGCTGTCGACTGGGACATGGGAGTAGTCGGCGCCACGCTCGGCGAGATTCTCGGTGCGCCTGTTGTCACCATCGCCAAAGACATCCAGATGGACGGTGGCAAGGTCACTGTCGAGCGCGTTCTGATGGACGGATTCGAGACGGTCGAAGCGCCCACGCCTGCGGTCGTCACCGTCTCCAACGAACTCGGCGAGCCGCGGTACCCCCAGCTTCGTCAGATCATGCTGGCAGCCAAGAAGGAAGTTAAGCTTTGGGGTCTCGCCGATCTCGGTATCTCCGCCCCAGCCAACCGGGTCACCCTCGAGGCTCTTTTCGTGCCCGACACCAGCGTCGAGACCGAGATCATCGAGGGCGACACGGCACAGGAAAAAGCACAGAAACTAGCCCAGCGTCTTCGCGAAGCGAAGCTCATCTAACAGGAGCGAAATAATGCCAAACGGAGTACTGGTAATCGGCGAAGCAACAGACGGCGGACAGCTTAATCCTATCGTTGGAGAGCTCATCGGCGCGGGGGTCGCGCTGGGTGGCCCCGTCACAGTGGCAATCCTCGGCACAGGCATCGCAGGACTCGGCGAAACGGCTGGGTCGTACGGCGCTCAGAAGGTGATCATCGTTGATGACCCCATTCTGGAAGGCCTCCAGAGTGACGCCACCGCGCCCGTCGCGGAGCGCATTGCAAAGGAAGTCGACCCCGCCATCATCCTGATCGGTCAGACCATGATGGGCCGCGACCTAGCCCCTCGCCTGGCGCAGCGCCTCGGCACCGCCGTAGCCATGGACTGCGTCGCTCTGAGCAAGCAGGGCGATGGTCTATTGGCGGAGCGCCCCTGCTACGGCGGCGCCGCCAGGGCCCGATACACGATCAAGAGCACCCCCCAGATCGCCACGGTGCGCGTCAAGGCGCTCGAAGCTCCAGCCGCGGGTGCGTCCAGCGCCGAGATTGTCCAGCAGGCCGCCGGGATCGACGCCGGAGTCGTCCGCACGAAGGTGACGAACCGCCGCAAGGAAGCATCCGAAGGCGTCCGCCTGGAAGACGCAAAAACCGTCATCAGTGGTGGCCGAGGCCTCGGTGGCCCCGAAGGATTCCAGCCGCTGGAAGAACTCGCCAGGGTCCTCGGTGGGGCTGTCGGCGCCAGTCGCGCCGTTTGCGACCTCGGGTGGTACCCGGTGGCAACCCAAATCGGCCTCACCGGAAAGATCGTGACACCTGATCTCTACATCGCCGTTGGTATCTCCGGCGCCAGCCAGCACATGGCCGGCATCTCGTCCGTCAAGAACATCGCTTCGATCAACAAGGACGGCGATGCCAGCATCTTCAAGGCGTCACGCTGGGCCGTGGTCGGCGACTGGAAAGAGTTCTTCCCCGCCTTCATCGAAGAAGTAAAGAAGGTCAGGGCGGCCTAGCCACAGTTCGTAACATCTGTAGGGGCGGCCTCCGGGTCGCCCCTGCGTTGCTTCTTGGAGGAACGATATGCCTGCCGAAATCCGGCCCGCAACGCTCGCAGACGAAACCGCAGTGCTCGACCTCATCGAAGAGCTGTTCCAGCCGCCCAGCGCAAGGCCACCCCGCTACACCCGCGCTCTCGGCGCTCTCGGCATCGCCTGGGCTGTCGAGCAACCTCGCACAGATATCCTCTTAGCGGTGGACGGCGGGGAGCTGGTTGGTCTGGCATCGGTGTACGTGGACATCGAGTCCATCCGCTTCGGCCGCAGGTGTTGGCTGCAAGACCTGGTCACTCGCTCAGACCGCCGCAGCGAAGGCATCGGCGCCGCCCTCATCGCCGCCTCCCGCGATTGGGCTCGCAAGCACGGCTGCACCCACCTGGAACTCTCGTCTGGCGCTGCCCGCACAGACGCCCACCGCTTCTACGAGCGCGAGGGCATGGGCCGCTCGTACAACTTTACGTTGTGGGTGGATTAGGGAATTACGACTTCCGACCGTTCCTGTGACGGCAAATGAAAAGACGCTCCCCTCGCGGCGAGCGCCCCTCAATTACTCCCGGTACTGCTCAGTTTGATGGCGGATACCGGTTGATCATCGTCACGCAGTTCATGTTGTATCTCCCTTCGACGCAAACATAGCGCCCACTGTCATACCTGTCAGTGACTCACATCACGTTCTTGACCGGCTAGCGGAGGCTTCCTACAATCGCCTTACGATTCGCTCGGCAATTAGCACGTTGTGCACACGGCCCTGTTTCGTTCAAACCTATGTTTATCATTGGTCTCACGGGTGGCATTGGTACAGGCAAGTCGACGGTCGCCGGCGTCCTCCAAAAGGAAGGCGCCGCGATCGTCAACGCCGATGTTGTCGGACACGAGGTCTACCAGGTCGGGCGGCCCGCCTACCACGAGGTGATCCACGCCTTCGGGGAGGGGGTTCTCGACGCGGACAAGGCCATAGATCGCAAGAAACTTGGGGCAATCGTTTTCGGTGACCCGAAGGAACTCGCGAAGTTGAACTCGATCGTTCACCCCCGCATGAAAGGGATGATGCGCGAGAAGCTCCAGGAGCTGCAGCGAAGCGGCGCGAAGATCGCCGTCATCGAGGCAGCGATCCTCTTCGAGGCCCGCTGGGACGACCTGGCGAACGAGACATGGGTAACCTCTGCTCCCCCGGAGATCGCATCCAGGCGAGTCGCGGAACGTAGCGGTTTCACGCAGGATCAGGTGATGGAGCGAATACGCGCCCAGATGCCCAACGACGAGCGTGTCCAGCGCGCCGATATTGTCATCGACACCTCCGAAGACATGGAGCAAACCATCGCCCGGACACTCGAGAAGTGGGAGGAACTTCAGCGACGCTTACCGGACGCCTGAGCGTTAGGAATGTATGCTGATAAGTGACTAACGTCGGAAAGGCGCCTGAATGACCACCGAACAGACATTCCACCAGTACGCCATTGACGAGTACCTCGTCTCCGCCGAACCGTTCTACCAGCCCGTAAGCGACGAGATCGAGCTCTTCGAAGCCGCCTACTCAGAGAAGCTCCCCGTCCTCCTCAAGGGGCCCACTGGTTGCGGCAAGACCCGCTTCGTTGAGTACATGGCCTACAAGCTGGGCAGGCCCGTGTCCGTCATCCGCGAAGGTGACGGAAACGGCTCCAGTACCGACGAAGGCCGCCAGCTCGTCACCGTCGCCTGCCACGAGGACCTCACGGCATCCGACCTTGTCGGGCGCTACCTGCTCGAAAACGACTCCACCCGCTGGATCGACGGCCCACTGACCAGAGCGGTCAAGACCGGCGCCATCTGCTATCTCGACGAGATCGTCGAAGCCCGCAAGGACACCACCGTCCTCATTCACCCGCTTACCGATCACAGGCGCTTGCTGCCGATCGAGAAGCTGGGCCAGATAGTCGAGGCCCGGGACGGCTTCCTCCTCGTCATCTCCTACAACCCCGGCTACCAGAGCGCGCTCAAAGACCTCAAGCACAGCACGCGCCAGCGCTTCATGTCCATCGAGTTTAACTACCCGCCGCGCGACCTTGAGGCCCGCATCGTCGGCCATGAATCTGGCGTCGGCGAAGCCGTGGCCATGGACCTCGCCAAGCTGGGCGAGAAGGTGCGCCACCTCAAGGAGCACGGACTCGCCGAGGGCGTCAGCACGCGCCTTCTCATCTACGCCGGCAAGCTCATCCACCAGGGGATTCCCGCCCGCCGCGCCTGTCAGGTCGCCGTCATCTGGGCCCTAACCGACGACCGTGACGTCCAGCGAAGCATCGAAGAGGTGGTGTCCTCCATCTTTGAGTAGCCCCGGCTGTCATTCTGAGCGCCCCAACCTCGATTCATCGGCAAAGCAGACTGTCGCGAAGACTCCGGGGATCTGTCATTCTGAGCGCCGACACTCTCGTGCGCGGCGGCCCGGCCAGGTCGCTCAGAATCTGGGGCGGGGACCAATCTTCGCTCGTACTATCAAGGCCCCGATCTCGCTACGCGCTCATGCAGTCCGTAATGGGAGCCGGACGATGACGCCATGACTGACTCACGCCGCGAAATCTACGCCCATTACGACAAGCAGCTCACGCCCTACTCCACCAGTCTCATAGCCGACTTCCGCCAGGCCGCCGACAACCTCGGTGACCGCCTATCGGACGATGAGCTCCGCGCTTGGGCGGAGGACGGCCTCGACCTCGCCAGGCAATCGTGGCGCTCCTGGGAGGCCGCTGGCGAGTACTATCGAGTGTCCCCCCAGGTACTGCCAATCGTCGGCAGCGAAGGCTTCCGTGTCTGGGCCCGCCACGGCCGCGAACTCGCCGAGCTCTCCTCCGCCCTCGCCGCCTCGTACTTCCGCGCCTCCCCATCGACCGTCCCGTCCATCGGCTACGCCAACGTCGGCGACTGGATGGCCCTCGGCCGCCTCCTCTACAAGGGCACCTGGCGCTCCGCCTCGCTTGCCGTCCAATTCTTCGACGCCAGTCCCCAGCTCCTCTCGAAGATGACCCTTGACGAGGTCCGCGTCCTCGTCCGCTTCGTCGACGCGCTCTGCGACCGCTCCTACGACCTCGCCTCCCACTGCCTCACGATCGCGCCCAGTTCCCTCGACCCCCTCACCGGCGAAGACCGCATCGCCTTCCTCACCTTCGCCGAAGCCCTCGCCTCCACCGGCTGGGCCGACGCCCGCTCCTACCTGGAGAAGGGCCCCTCCCTCCTCGCCAACATCCAGCACATGCAGCGCGGACGCTTCCTCAACCTCTCCCGCGAACTCGCCCGACGCGAGGGCCGCCAGGCCTTCTCCTTCTTCGCCGAGGCCGCCGGCGCCCTCGCCGCCATGGATCCTGACTCTCACGGCCTCCTCCTTTCGCTCAGCGAGGACCTCATGCCCCGCTCCGCCCTCGCCTCGATGGAGTTCCTCAAGTCCGTGCCCCGTGTCGCCGAACGCGTGCCCATCGACACCATCGCCGATTGGCACCAGGAGGGCGTACTCCTCCTCGAACAGAGCCAGGAAGGCGGCGAGGCCTACTTCCGCCTCGAATCAGCTCGTGGTGAGCAGATCCTCGACTCCCTCTCCTCCCGCGTCGAGCTCAGCCGTGTCGCCGACGTCCTCCGCATGTACGGCAAGGCCCTCACCGGCACCGACGTCGCCGTCCACTCCGCCGAAGCGCTCGCCGGCAAGGGCATCGGCTGGGTCGAGACCGAGGCCCCCTCCACGGAGGGCACCGCCATCTTCCTCCCTCCCTTCATCGAGGAGTTCCACGAGAAGGACCAGAACTTCCGGGTCTATAAGGTTTACTGTACCCACCAGGCCGGCCACCTTGAGTTCGGCACCTTCGGCTTCACGTTCGACCGGCCGGGCAACATCTTCGACACCGAACGGGCCGCCGAGGAGCAAGCGCCGAATGGGGGTCGGGCTCTTGGCCCGACAGGGGACGAGCCGCACGCGCACCCGCACGTGCCGCCGACACCGCTCGACTCCGACGGCCACGTCGACGCGCCGCCGATTGACCTTCTCGACTCAGCTCCGTCCGGTGAAGAGCCGCACGTGCCGCTCACCGACATGGAGCGCTTCTTCGACATCTTCCCCGACCGAAAGCTCGCCGCCGACCTCTTCGCCGTCGTCGAGGACGCGCGCATCGATGTCCTCATCTCGCAGGAGTACGGTGGCATCCGTCGTCCCTATGGCGAACGCCAGGAGCGCGAGCTCGACCGCC
>JBDSHD010000209.1:0-4926 GCA_039918655.1 Dehalococcoidia bacterium
GCTTCAGCTCCTTGTAGCCCTTCGGGAACATCTGGTCGGCCTGCTCGTTGGTGATTGAGGGCAGGATGACTACGTCATCACCGTCGTTCCAGTTCACTGGCGTCGCCACTTTCTGGTATTCGGTTAGCTGGAGCGAGTCGATGACGCGGAGGATCTCGTCGAAGTTGCGGCCTGTCGGTGCGGGGTAAGTGAGAGTGAGACGCACCTTCTTGTTCGGGTCGATGACGAAGACGGAGCGCACGGTCGCGGTGGAGTCCGCGTTGGGGTGGATCATGCCGTATAGCTCCGAGACCTTGCGGTCGGCGTCGGCGATCAGCGGGTAGTTAAGGCGGGCGCCCTGCGTCTCTTCGATGTCGCCCACCCAGCCCGTGTGCTTTTCCAGGGGGTCGACGCTCATGGCGATGACCTTGGTGTTTCGCTTGTCGAACTCACCCTTAAGCTTGGCGACCATGCCGAGTTCGGTGGTGCAAACGGGCGTGAAGTCGGCGGGGTGGGAGAAGAGGACACCCCAGTTGTTGCCGAGCCACTCGTGGAAGTGGATCGTGCCTTCGGTTGATTCCTGGGTGAAGTCAGGAGCTATGTCTCCTAGCTGTATGGACATTAGTGAACCTCCAAGTTCTGTGTTTGTAGACGCGGGGTCGGGCGAACACCAATACGTACTACCATGGCCCTCCTTCATGGCTGCGCCCGTGTGGGGCGGTGCAGTTTTGACGCCGTCAGTGTCTCACCGACGGGAGAGGCTGACAAGTGACGGGGATCACGCTTCGGGCCGCAGCACGGCTAGAATAGGGGAGATGACATCGTCTCAAGAACCTGACCATCCTGT
Source organism: Dehalococcoidia bacterium (assembly GCA_039918655.1). Taxonomy (GTDB): domain Bacteria; phylum Chloroflexota; class Dehalococcoidia; order SM23-28-2; family RBG-16-64-32; genus DATKKM01. The sequence continues at coordinate 827 of JBDSHD010000209.1, forward strand.
TCGCCCATGGCGACTGCTGTCCAGTCACGGCTTCGTGCTCTTCTATGTTGCTTTGCGGCCGGACTGCACCGTCGCCGAGATCAGCGATGGAATATCCCTCTCGCGCCGCAGCGTCTGGGGCACCCTGGGCGACTTGCGGCGGGCGGGCATGATCAACGTCCGCAGGGAGGGACGCCGCCATCACTACAGTGTGAACTACGGGGCCAAGGTCGGGTTATCAGTCATGCCGGAGGGTGTCGAACTGCGCCTCATGCTGCGGTTCCTTGCCAACCGGACCCTACGCTTGCTGGACGAGGACGAGGACCCCACGGCATCTCAACGCGAGGTGCCACGGGTGGGCGCTACGTCTGAGTGGCCCTTCCCGCCGACCGCTTAGAATCGCCGCGTGAACACCCCCGTCACCCACCCCCAGACTGTCCTCATCCCGGGTGGGCCGATCACGATGGGGGACGACAGCGGGCGTTCGGACGAGCGCCCGGCCCACCGCGTTACGGTTTCGGCCTTTCGCATGGCCGTCCTGCCGGTGACGACGCGATCCCCGAATCGCCCTGCACGACGCCGCGCGAAAAGTCTTCTGAATAACTGACTCGGGAAGCAGGCGAACCATCGGACTCTGCGTAATAGATTCTGTAGGCAACGGCTCCCACCCGTCCGATTCATGAGTGGGCCGCCAAAGCGACAGGCGCGAAGTGCGAACAGTTATCGGCTATTGGTAGTCTCCGGCACGCAACTCCGATTGAAGAACGGCCCCAGGGACTGTCGAGCTATTCGGCCACAAGGCCGACGGGCGGTCTGACTTGTGCGATCAACCCGGCAAGCGTCTCAGCCGTGCTGTTCACATGGTATTTTCCGGCATTCTGACGGCAGCTATGCGCCACCTCCGCTCGAAACTGCGGCTCCTGTATCAATCTGCTGAGGCCCGAGGCGATCTCCGAATGGCTCACCACCAAGGCTCCGCTGTGAATCTCGGGATAGGCCACTATATCAGGGACCACGCAGGCAGCCCCAGCATAGGCTGCTTCCAGCATGGCGATACCGAAGGTCTCATGGTACGAGCACGAAAAGGCAATATCTACCTCAGACAGCAAGCGCCAGTATTCGGCCTGTGTGGTGAAGCGAGATAGGAAATGAACGTTGCCCAAGCGGGTGAGCCTTGGCAAGGCTTGTGCGAAGTAGTCTTTGAGGCTCTGGGGGACCCAGAAGGGCTCATCCCAGTCCTCGTTTCGGCCGACAAGGAACGTCACGTCTCTATGCTTGGCCGCCAGGGTCTCGATGATGTCCAGCGCACCCCGGAGGTTCTTGTCGGTGCGCCAGCGGTGCTGCCACAGCACCGTGAGGCTGGAGCGTCCGGGGCTCTTACCTCGTCCGCAGCGGTCGATAGCCTCCAGGTCGAGGCCGAGGAAACAGACCTCAAACTGAAAGCCTTCGATGCGCTCCTCCAGAAGACGTTTGGTGAAGAAGCTGTTCACGGCGTGTCGCCGGAAGTAGGGCATGATATCTGCCACAGACTCGAGGAATCCATCCATGTGCACGTTCTTCTCCCGGTCCCAGCCAGTGAGGTGGTCCGGATAGAGGGCCCAAAGAAGCGTCGGAACCCGCAGGACGTCGTCCTTGTGTAGCACGACTGCGTCTACCCGGCGGTGAGGCGCATATACCACAACGTCGGCGGAGAAATCCTCTAATTGTCGCTGGAAGGGGGGGGCCAACCAGTTGCCGCCAACTTCAAAGCCTTTCTGGCGCAGCATCTCACTTCCCTGATTGGGGAAGGTCCAGGACTCGATGTTAGCCAGATAGACTCTCATAATCCCTCCTTCGGGGGAGCCGACAACCCGAGGCCTGCCGGGAGCGAACGGGGAAACGCGACTGGGCGGACTATTATCTAATGCTTCTTGCCGACCAAGAAGCCTCTTCCGCCCCTGGGGATTCCTTCTGTGGTCATTTCCCCGTGTGGTTCGAAGTAGAAGCCCTTGAATTCTGCGTTCTGAAAGCCGGCCGCCCTCACCATGCCCTCGAGGCACTGGGGACCATAAATCCACCAGTTGGTCGGATCATCCCTGTAGGTCCCCTCGATGAACCTGCCCATAGAGGTGAGGGCGGGATCGAGGAGAAACTCACTCTCAATCAGGAGGGTGTCAGTGCACACTTCAGACAGTCGCGCGAGCACGTTCGTGGGATCCGGTATGTGATACATCAGTCCGCTGCAGATGATTACATCGAAGGTGCCGAGCCTGGCGCCGACGTTGTGAACGTCGTCATGCAAGAACTGCACGTCCAGCCCCAGCAGGGTCGACATGTACTGCGCGTGCTGCACGAAATGACGGTCTAGTTCCACGGCCACGACGCGTTCGGCGCCCCTGCTCTTGGCGACGAAGCTGTAATATCCGGCGTTGCAACCGACGTCTAGAACAGTCTTTCCAGAGAAGTCGCGCGGGAATCCGAGCCGATCCAGGCAGTCCAGGACGGAGTCACCGTCGTGATCCGCCTGGATGTTAAGCCAATCCGCGAGGTTGAAGGACTGGTACCACGGTCCGAGGGCGGCCGTGTCCTTCAGTATCTTTTCTCTTTCCTCGGTAGATCTCACATCCAGGTGCCAGTTCAAATGCTCTCCTCCTTAGATTTCACTGAAAGAATCCCCCTCTTCTGCACGCCACATGACCACCTGGCCTCCGGAGGTAGCCGGTACCGATACTGCTCGGCAATGATGCCGAACCCGCCGTTCAAGCAGAAGGCCTCATGCCGCCCACACTAACAGGTCTTAGTGTGGAGCCCCTAACACGAGTCGCCAGATTGCCCAGATATTCCAGTCGCCGGTGCTAAGATCGCCGCGTGAACACCTCCGTCACCCACCCCCAGACTGTCCTCATCCCGGGTGGGCCGTTCACGATGGGGGACGACAACCAGCGTCCCGACGAACGCCCGGCGCATCGCGTCACCGTTTCGGCATTCCGGATGGCCGTGTTGCCCGTGACGAACGAGGACTACGCTCGCTTCTTCGATGCCTGCCTTGCCGACAGGCAGGCGACCGGGCACGAAGCGCCTCGGTTCTGGACGGATCCCGCGTTCAACCACCCGCGACAGCCGGTCGTCGGGGTCAGCTGGTTCGACGCCGTCGCCTACTGCGACTGGCTCAGCGACGTGGCCGGCGTGCCCGACGGGTCTGTAGGACGCTTCCGGTTACCGACCGAGGCCGAGTGGGAGAAGGCGGCGCTCGGCGGCGTCGACGGCGCGAAGTACCCGTGGGGCGACGAGCCCTTTGACGGCCCCTTCGGATCGCGATCAGACGGGCGGTTCAAGCAGGGCGCTACCTGGCAGGTGGGTGCCGCGCCCCCGAACGGATATGGGCTGATCGACATCGGGTTCAACGTCCACGAGTGGTGCTCCGACTGGTACGACCCCGGCTACTACGCCTACCTTGCCGGCCGGCAGGCAGTCTCGCCCGGCCGCGACCCGCAAGGCCCGCCCACCGGCGAGCGCCGCGCTTCTCGGGGCGGCGCCTGGCGTCATGCAGTCAAGGTCAGCCGCTGCTCCGCTCGCAGCAGTATCCCGCCCGAGTACCTGTATAACGACTACGGGTTCAGGGTGGTTCAGGAGGTTGATCCTGGTGTGACTGACGCGCCTTAGTGGCGACAAGGATGCCGATTGACGGCGCAACTGTTGGTCGTCGTCTGTGCATGGCTAGCGGGCAACAAGCGCGAGGGAGGGGGCGGTCCCGACGATCGCCCCCCTTCGTTAGCTACAAATCGATGTCTGTAATGAGGCTCCTGGACAGGAGGGTCGTCGTGGGATCGGGGCGGCCGAGTACTCTCGCCTGGAACGCCTGCCACGCGGAGTCTCCTTGAACCTTCACGGTGAAGGCGCCAAAGGCGGCCATGTCCTTAAACTCCAACGCTACGATGATGCTGCCGGTGTTGGGGCCGCCAATCGTTGTTTCGGCGATGCGCCAGCTCGCTCCGAGCCCCTCCAGGATCTTCTTCGCCTCTACCGCGTCCTTCAGGAACTCCTGCCGTCTGCCGGGGTGCGCCTGAAAAATGGAAATGCTGCGAACCGCCATGTCCGACCTCCTTCGGTCTGTGTGAGACTACGGGTTGCTAGGGCGGCCG
>JBDSHD010000210.1:0-3160 GCA_039918655.1 Dehalococcoidia bacterium
GGCCGGGGAACGTTTCGGTTACCTGGCGGACGACACACCGGTCCATCCGATCCAATGGACTACCGAGATTGAGCGGCCGGCGCCGGACGAGCAACGACACATCTATCCGGGACCGCCGGTCAGTGCGCGCGAGGCCATGGGTGCCGCGTTGGGAATGGCGGCGGTTGCGCCGGTCACAATGAGCACAATCCCCGGGGCGGAACGGGTCGCGCAGCCGGGGCCACTGTATCGCGATGACGATTTGTTCACGCCGGCTGCCCCGCTGGCGCCGGAGGAGCGGCTGTTGATCTACGACCGGATTGGCAGTAACAAGTGGCGGACAGTGTTGCTGGTACTTGGATTCATGGCGTTCACGGCGGCCTTCCTACTGGCTGTCGGCGTGTTTGGCGCAGCCTACTCCGGATATGACCCGGCAGCCGACCCGGCCCTGGTTGTGCAGATGGCGGCGTTCACGGGCATTATCGCGATTGGGCTGGGGATCTTCATGTACTCCATTTCGACACGTGCGGTGCTGGGAATCTCGGGCGCTCACGAGGTGCGGAAAGAGGAAGAGCCTCAACTGTTCCGGATCGTGGAGAACCTTTCGATTGGCTCCGGGCTTCCGATGCCCAAGGTGTACGTGATCGAGGATAGCGCTCCAAACGCCTTCGCGACGGGCCGGAGTCCGGAGAGTGCGGTAGTGGGGGTGACACGGGGATTGCTGGACAAGTTGGAGAAGAGGGAGTTGGAGGCGGTGATGGCGCACGAAATGTCGCATATCGGGAACTACGACACGAGGATCATGACGGCGGTTGCGGTGCTCGTGGGGATAGTTGCCCTGCTCGCCGACCTGATGTTGCGGTTCACGTACTACGGCGCTGGTGCGAGGTCGTCGAACAAGGGCAAAGGCGGCGGCGCCATCGGCGTGATCATCTTGCTACTGGCGTTCGTGTTTATTGCGCTATCCCCGGTGATCGCCTCGGCGATGAGGTTCGCGATGTCGCGGCAGCGGGAATATTTGGCGGACTCGTCGGGGGCGCTCCTGTGCCGTAACCCGGACGCGCTGGCCGACGCGCTGGAGAAGATTTCGAACGACAGAGAGCCCCTGGAAGCCGCCAACAAAGCGACCGCCCACCTGTATATAGCCAATCCGCTGAAGGAGCATTCGAGCTTCCTGAACAACCTTTTTGCCACGCATCCTCCGGTTGAGGAGCGAGTCAAGATTCTGCGCGCGATGTAAGGGGGCGTTGGGGCGCTAGCGGGGCTCTACGAGGAAGACGGGATGATTGCCCGCGATGCGCTGGAACTCCCCGATCGGCGCGTCCGGCTCGATCCCGAACGATGCCTTCGTGGCCATCGCGTTCTCGCCGAGGTATTTCTGGATGATGGGGGCACGATCAGCTTCCGGCACTTCAGTGAGGAGGACGTTCTCAGTTCCGCCGCGATGAAACGTCGCGAGGCCCTGGTCGGCGCGGACGTTGCGCACCCACTCGGTCTCGCCGCGGGGAGCGACGAGATACTGTTTGCCGTCAAGCTCCACAAGTTCACCGGCACTTTGCGAGCGAGGCCGCTGGTGCGGCCGCGAACTTCGATTGCGACGGTCTTCTTCGGGCCGAGTCCGCGTCCGGCTATCCAGCCGAAGAAGCCGTTCATGGCCTTGACGAGGCCGGACGGGCGGTTGTAGTACTTCTCCATTTGGTCTCCTCCGAGAACTCAGGCGGAAGGAGCGAAGTCGGTTATCCGCAGTTCCATCGCGCCGTCTCTGCCGCCATCGGCGCTGAAAGTATACACGACGTCCAAGCGCTGCCCGGTCTGAACGTTGTGCTGCGCGAAACCGAAGGCGACGGCGGGCCAGGTAGTCCCGCCTGCCTTAAGGATCAGCCGCAGGTGGGTACCGTCGGCTCCCATCACGCGGACGTCCTTCACCTCGACGTCGCGACTAAGGAAGATGGGCACAGGGTTTTCGATGCCGAACGGCGCGAGGGAGGATAGGGACCGGATGAGACTGCCCTTCACTTTGCCAAGGGGAATGGTGGCGTCGATATCGATCACAGGCTGAAGCTCGACGCCTGACAGTTGCTCCGCCGCGATCTCAACCAGGGCCTGTTTGAGGGCGGGCAGGTTGTCGTTAGCAACAGTGAAACCCGCTGCGGCGCGGTGACCGCCGAAGCGGACGAGCAAGTCCTCGCATTGGCGCAGGGCGGCAGTGATGTCGAGCTCAGGGATGCTCCGGCAGGAGGCGCGGCTCTCGGTTTCACCGCGACAGAAGACGACCGCCGGGCGGTAATGTTCCTCAGTCAGGCGTCCGGCTATGAGACCAACGATCCCGGGCGGAATGTCTTCGTGCCCGACGAAGAGGAGCGGTGCAGATGTGTCTTCGTCGGCGAGGAGTGTTCGTGCGAGGGCCAGCGACCGTTGGGTTTCAGCCTGGCGTTGCTGATTGAGGCGCGAGAGTTCCAGCGCTATCTCCTGCGCGCGGTTCTCGTCCTCTTCCATCAGCAAGTTGAGCGCCAGACTGGCATCGGCGAGGCGCCCGGCAGCATTTAGGCGCGGTCCGACGGTGAAGCCGATGGTATCGGCGGTGACACGGCCCTGATTACTGCCGTTCGTCTGAAGCATCGCCCGGAGGCCGGGCCGCGTGGTGTTTGCGAGGGCGCGGAGTCCTTCGCGGACCAGCCAGCGATTCTCGCCGCGCAGTGGCGCCATGTCGCAGACTGTGCTGAGGGCGGCGAGGTCCAGGTATCTGCCGGGTTGCCACTCCTGACCGATCTCCTTGTAAAGGAGCTGCATCACCCTGTAAGCCAGGCCGCCGGACGAGAGTTCCGGCTCCGGGTATGTCGCATCGGAGCGCTTGGGGTTGATCAGCGCCACAGTCGGCGGGAGTTCGGGCGGCACGGTGTGGTGATCGAGGACGATAACGTCAACGCCAAGCTCCCCGGCACGGCTGATCTCCCGGACTGAGCCGGTACCGCAGTCGGCGGTGATGATCAAGGAGACGCCGTCGCCAGCCAGGGATTCGATGGCCTCGATGTTCACGCCGTAACCCTCGGAGAACCGGTTAGGGATGTAAGATCGGACGTTCCCACCCAGAGCCTGAAGCGATTCAATCAGGATGACGGATGCTGTGACGCCGTCTACGTCGAAGTCGCCGTAGACGGCGATGGATTCGCGAGCGTCAATC
>JBDSHD010000211.1:0-3158 GCA_039918655.1 Dehalococcoidia bacterium
GGATCGCGGCGCCGCCCGGACCGCCCGCCCGCCCGGACCGCCCGCCCGCTCGGACCGCCCGCCCGTTCCTGATGCCGCCGACAGTCATCACCACCGGAACCTCGCGCCGGTGCGCTGCGAGCATCCGTGCCGGGTTCCGACGGCCCGGTCTGGTCCGGCGGTCAGCGTGGGTAGGACAAGCTCCTGAGCCCGCCGCTCCCCAGACCCGTCCCCACTGAGGTCTGGATCAACTCGCCGCCGAAGGAGGTGCCGCAAGCCTGTGGCGACTCATGAATCGGGACACTAGACGGTGTGAGCGGGGCTGGAGTCGCGGACAACCAGGGTTGGTTTGAATCGTCTGACGACATAGCCGGTTTGACCGCCGCCGTCGAAGCTAGCGAGCACGATGTCGACGATGGAGTCTGTCATCTGGTCCACCGGCTGGCGCACCGTGGTGAGCGTCGGCTGAGCCAGGAAGGACACGCCGACGTCGTCGAACCCGGTGACGCGGAAGTCGTCGGGGACGGCGAAGCCGTGTGAATGCCCTGAAGCGATCACCCCGAGCGCGATGATGTCGGCATCAGTTACCACGGTGGCTGCTCGCAGGCCCTGACGAATCAGGCGCTCCATAGCATCGCGGCCGAACTCAAAGCTGAAGGAGCCCAGGACTCGCTGCGCCGAAGGGAAGGCCTTTGCGAACGTATCGAGGCGTTCGCGCCCCGATGATGACGTTGGGTGGGCTCCAACAAAGACAACAGGCTGGCGCGACAGATCGGCGACCTCGCGAACATGGGACGTGACAAGCCCCATGCCGTAGCGGTTGTCGCACCCGACATAGTGGGTCTTGACCGCTTTGGCCAAGCGGTCGAGCTGGATGGTCACCACCGACAGGCTCGCCATTCGGACGTTGGCCGCACTCTCGTTCTCATCGCACGGGATGAGAACGAGACCGTCGACACGGCGACCCAGGAACGACGCGATCGCCCGGTGCTCCAACTCGAGATCGTTGTCGGCGCTACAGACGTAGACATCGATGTTCGAGTGGCTGAAGGAGCGACTGACCTGCTGCGCCAGGGTCGCAAAGAACGGGTTCTCCAGGTCGGGCACCAAGAGACCGATCGAGTGACTTCGCCCCTGCCGCAGAGCCCGGCCGAGCAGATTGGCGTTATAGCCAAGCTCCAGCGCCGCGGACATCACTCGGTCGCGGAGATCGGGCGCGACGGGGCGGCTCTGGTTGAGCACGCGAGACACCGTGGCGATCGACACGCCGGCGCGTGCAGCTACGTCGTGGATGCGGACCTTCGGCAGCATTTGGCTACCGGCCATCGCCCACCTCCGCGCCGGGACGTCGGTCTCAGCAGAGAAACGTTGGTCTTGGACATTGACACGTGAACCGCGGTGACCCACGCTACCGTAGCATGCGGGAAAACCTTTACCAACCCGCAGAGGAGACCAAAGGAGTCACCATGCATGGGAACAGTTGGTGGTCGAGGCGCAGCTCGGTTGTGCTCGTGCTGGCGGGCCTGACCCTCGCTGCCTGCAGCAGCAGTGCGCCCGCGTCCTCGTCGGGCGCGAGTAATTGCAGCATCGGCATGACACAGATCAACCAGACTGCCGCCTTCTTCACACAGATGAACGAGGGCGCGACCGAGGCTGCGAAGTCAGCCGGGTGCACCTTGACCATCGCCAACGCCAACAACGACTCGGCGAAGCAGAACAGCGACATCGAAGCCTTCGTCTCGCAGGGTGTGACAGGGCTGATCGTCGTCGCGATCGACGTCAATGGCGTGCTGCCGGCGGTGAAGGCCGCCCGTGACAAGGGGATCAAGGTCGTCGCCATCGACGCGAAGCTGGCGGACGGAACGGTGGACACCTTCGTCGGCGTCGACAACGCCAAGGCGGGCGGGGAGATCGGCAAATGGATCGTTGACAACGGGCTCGCCAAGGACAAGACCTACGGCGTCGTGGACGCCAAGAATTCGTTCATCCAGAATCAGCGCGAAGACGCCTTCCGGGTTGTCGTCGATGCTGCGGGCGCCAAGTACACCCAGAGCGTGAGCGGCGACAACGTGCAGGAGAAGGCGGCCACGGCCGCGCAGAACCTGTTGACAGCCCAGGCGGATCTCGGCTTCGTCTACACCACCGGCGAGCCGGCGACAGTCGGCGCTGCGGCGGCACTCAAGGGAAACACCAAGACGAAGATCATCGGCTGGGACCTGACCAAGGAGGTCATCGGGTGCATCGATGATGGGTTGTGCTCGGCCATCGTCCAGCAGAACCCCAAGCAGGAAGGCCTTGAGGCGGTCAACGAACTCAAGAGCCTCATCGGCGGGGGAACGGCGAAGGCATTCATCGACGTCCCGATCGCCATCGTGACCAAGGCCAACGTAGAACCCTATCGCGCCGTCTTCCCCTGAGCGAGGACTGAGGTAACGGAGGTTGACCTCATGACCGTTGAGCGCGGCGAGAAGTTCCGCGTCGAGATGGTGGACATCCGCAAGAGCTTCGGTGCTATCGAGGCCTTGCGGGGGGTCAACCTCCGTATCAAGCCGGGGGAGGTCGTAGGCCTGGTGGGGGACAACGGGGCTGGCAAGTCGACCCTGATGAAGCTGTTGTCAGGCGCAGAGATTCCTGATTCTGGTGGCATCCTCGTGGACGGCGAGCCACTACCGCTGACCGGGCCGAGATCCTCGCGCGCTCACGGCATCGAGATGGTCTACCAGGATCTAGCCCTCTGCAACGACCTTGATGTCGCGGCGAACTTGTTCCTTGGGCGCGAGCCGTACGACCGATGGACTCGTCGCATGAACCACAAGGTCATGCATGCGGAGGCCGCAGGCCATCTTGATCGCCTGCACATTCGCGTCAACAAGACCGACCAGAGCGTCGCGACGCTTTCCGGCGGCCAGCGACAGGCTGTTGCCATCGCGCGGGCCGTCACCTTCGACCCGAAGGTGCTCATCCTCGACGAGCCCACGGCCGCGCTCGCCGCCATAGAGGTCGAGACCGTACTGAAGCTGATCCGGGACATCTCGGGCCGCGGGGTCAGCGTCATTCTGATCACGCACCGTCTGCAGGACCTCTTCGAGGTCGCCGACCGGTTCGTCGTCGTGTACGAAGGGATCGTCTGGCGCGAAATGCTGCCGCAGGAGACGGACCTGTCAGGACTCGTCAACGCG
>JBDSHD010000212.1:0-3671 GCA_039918655.1 Dehalococcoidia bacterium
GTAAATCCCCGGCGCATCCTGGCTGTCACCTTCACAAACAAGGCGGCGCGCGAGATGCGGGACCGAGTCTATGCGCTTGTCGGCGAAGATGCTGCGCGTGACATAAACCTGGGCACGTTCCACGCCACATGCTCCCGGATACTTCGGATCGAAGGTGAGGCCATCGGTGTGTCGCGCGCGTTCACGATCTACGACGACTCCGACCAGATCGCGGCGGTAAAGCGTGCCCTGGACGACATGGGACTGGATCCCCGGCGGGTACCGCCGCGCGCTGTCCTGTCGGCCATCTCTCGGGCCAAGAGCGAGCTGCAGGGCCCGCGGCAGTTCGCGGCCCTGGTGGCGGACTACTTCCAGGAAGTGACCTCCCGGGTGTTCGAGCGCTACCAGGAGATCCTGGTGCAGAATGACGCCCTGGACTTCGACGATATCCTGTTGCGGACTGTGGACCTATATCGCGAGAGGCCTGACGTGCTGGAGAAGCACTCGGACCGTTGGAAGTACGTCCATATTGATGAGTTCCAGGACACGAACATCGCCCAGTACGTCCTCAGCAAGCAGTGGGCCTCCCGACACGGAAACATCTGCGTCGTCGGCGATCCGGACCAGTCTATCTACACCTGGCGCGCCGCTGACATCCGCAACATCCTCAACTTCGAGCACGACTACCCGAACACACGGGTGGTGATCTTGGATCAGAACTACCGCTCCACCCAGACAATCCTGGATTCTGCGCACTCCGTCATTGCCCTCAACAAGCAGCGCAAAGAGAAGAACCTCTGGACTGAAAACGGGCAGGGGAAGCCCGTGGTGACGCACGAGGCCTACGACGAGGAGGATGAGGCCGGATTTGTCGTGGAGGAGATCCAGTATCTGCGAAGGGAGGAGAAGATCGCCTTCAAGGACGTCGCCGTGATGTATCGCACGAACGCCCAGTCCAGACCGATGGAAGAGGCTCTGGTCAGGCGTGGCGTCCCCTACCGTCTTGTCGGCGGGACACGGTTCTACGAACGCCGCGAAGTCAAGGACCTCCTCGCCTACCTGCGGCTCGTGCAAAACCCCTTCGATTCCATTGCTCTGATGCGGGTAATTAATACTCCTACCCGCGGGATCGGTGACCGAACCCTAATGGAACTTAACAAGTGGTCGCGCGCCAAGAACTTGCCGCCGTACGCTGCCCTGCAAATCGTCGCTGACGCCGAGCGCGACGACCCGGATTACGCCAACCGCCCAGAGGCGATCGAAGGCCGCGCTCACCCGTTCCAGAAGCGCACAGCGGGCGCATTGCTGCGTTTCCTCGGGCTGCTCAACGGCCTGATCGAGATGTCAAAGCGGTCATCGCTCTCAGAGATCCTCGATGCCGTCATCGACCTGACCGCCTACAAGGAACACATCATGTCCGATGAGGCCGGTGAGGAGCGCTGGGAGAACGTCCAGGAACTGCGCGCGGTGACGGTGCAGTACGACGAGCTGAAGCCCGAGCACGCGCTCGCCTCGTTCCTCGAGGATGTCGCCCTCATCACGGACATCGATCAGATGGAGGAGTCGGATTCCGTCACGCTGATCACCCTCCACGCCGCGAAAGGGCTGGAGTACCCCGTCGTTTTCATGGTGGGCCTCGAAGAAGGCATCCTTCCGCACATGAGGTCCATCGAAAGCGGCGACCCTGCACAACTAGAAGAAGAGCGGCGCCTCTGCTACGTCGGTATGACAAGGGCCAAGGACCACCTTTACCTCATCCGCGCTTTCCGGCGGGCTTTCAGTGGCCACCACCCTCCGTCCCGCTTTCTCTCGGACATACCGCCGCAGCTTCTGGCGGTGGCGCAGAAGGGTTCCCAACAACGTATGTTCGGACCGACGCGCCATCGCGTGGCGAAAGAATCGGACGATCGCCCCTTCGTGCCGTCGGAAGCTCTCGCCTCCGGAGACCACGTCAGGCACGAGAAGTTTGGAGAAGGTATCGTCGTCTCCTGCGAGCCCTCTGGCGGCGATTACCAGGTCGTTGTCGCCTTCCGCGGCGAGGCCGCCATCAAGAAGCTGCTCCTATCCTTTGCGCCTCTCGAGAAGATCAATGATTAGTCGCCCGCGCTTCTAGCCCTCGGTGCTGGTAGTCTTTTGCCCATGCACCGAGGTTGGCAGATCATCACTGCCCAGATGCTGGCCGGCGCGGCGATCGTCGCGATCCTGTTCCTGACGGTCGATCTGAACGATGTCGGGCGCGTATTCGAGGATGCCGAATACGTGTGGGTCCTGCTCGCCTTCCCCCTCTTCATTGCCGCCAACGTTGTCGGCGCGTTTCGCTCCCAGCTGTCCTTGGCGCGCATGGGCCGAGTGCCGATCATGCCCCTCTTCGAGACGTACCTCGTGGCGTTCATGGCGAACTCTCTCATACCCCTCCGCGTGGGTGACCTTCTGCGCATCCAGGTAATCTCGCGACGTTACGGGCTTCCGACGACCGGTGTCACAAGCGCCGTTTTCATCACGGAAACATTGTTCGATGGAGCCGCCTTCACCCTGATGTTCCTCTGGACGCTCGCATTCTTTGGTGTGCCCGGCGTCCTCGTGAGCCTGGCCTGGACACTGAGCGCGGTCATCCTTGCCGCCGTCATCATCGCGTCGGTTTTCGCCCGAGTGGAATTGGAGGACGGGTGGGTGGACCGGAGTTTCATTCGGAACTGGCCGCACCGGCTTCGCAGCTTGATCGGCCGGTTGTTGCCGGAAGCTCTGCAGGGGCTCGCCATCCTTGCCGACTGGCGATTGGTGATTAAGGCCTTCCTCCTCACGCTCGTCGGGTGGATGCTCCAGGGCAGCATGTACTGGACCTTTGGCCGGGCGTTTGGACTAGACCTGACCCTCGCTGATTCCATCCTCGTGATGATGACCGCCTCGTTCATCGTTTCGGCTCATTTCATCCCCACCAGCATCGGCATCTATGAAGGGGGGATCACAGGTCTGCTGTTGATCCTTGGCGTGTCGGGCGGGGAAGCGCTCGCCTACTCCGTGGGCACCCACGTCCTGATGATCACCTTCGGCCTCATCGCCGGTCTAACAGCGATGTGGCGGTTGCGCTTGAGCCTGAACGACCTCGTGGCGCTGGGCAAGGAGGGCGTTGAGGAGGCAGAGGAGATGCTTGCGCACGACCGCGAAGGCGAACAAGCTGCCGCGAAGGAGGAAGGCTAGCCGGTCGAACTAACGCGGGCCCACAGTCGCCACCCGAAGACGAACACCAGAATGACAGCGATCAGGCCGAGGCTCCAGGGGTCGCTCGTGCGGCCGCCCATGTCCTCGTCGACGATGTGGGCGAACTCGTGCGCCGTCGCCCCGACCGCCGCCCCGCCCAGCACCGCCAGGATCGCGTCGCCGCGCCAAACCAGGGCGAATAGCAGCGCGGCTCCCAGACCCATCTGGAACGCGCCGATGTCGTGCAGGAGGTGTTCGTTGTAAGGCGGGAACTCCGCGATGTTCTCGTAGAACGAGGTCGTGTCGAGCAGCGCCCAGACGCCGAGCGCGAAGGTGAGGAGGCCGAACGAGGCGACGACAAGCGCGGAGACGAGGTCGACGCGGGCGGACGTTTGGGCGCTCATTCCGCCGACATACTAGCGCGCTCAGACCCGAAGCGCACGAACGCGACCACTTCCTCCATCCGCGACCCGTCCTGCGTGCGGTCCTTCTTG
>JBDSHD010000213.1:0-5700 GCA_039918655.1 Dehalococcoidia bacterium
GGACGCGCGGACACGTAAGGAGCGCCAGTACTACGAGATGCTCGGACACCGCGCGATCTACGTGGACGGCTGGAAGGCGGTCTCGTTCCACATGCCGGGCAGCTCGTTCGACGCTGACAAGTGGGAGCTGTATCACATCGACGAGGACTTCTCCGAGTGCTCCGACCTGGCGGACGAGCACCCTGAGAAGCTCCAGACTCTGATCGATGGCTGGTGGGAGGAGGCCGAGAGGTACAATGTGTTGCCGCTCGCCGACAACCTCAGCATCCGTTTTCCGAGCGCCACCAAGCCAGGCCGGCGGTTCACCTTTTACCCGGGCAAGGCATCGGTTCCCAGTAGACGAGCGCCCAATATAGGGGACAGGTCGCACCGGATTACCGCGGACATAGACCGTTCAACTACCTCGGACGAGGGCGTTCTCATCGCGCAGGGTGGCCGCCATGGTGGCTACGCATTTTTCATCAAGGACAACCGGCTCTGCTACGAGTTCAACTTCCTCGGACTCCAGAAGTTCCGCGTCGAGTCAGAGGGCGAGCTCCCCGCTGGCAAGCTTACCGTGCGGGCTGACTTCACGAAGACTGGTACCCTGCAGGGCGTGATGCGCATCTACGCCAACGGTGCCAAGATCGGCGAGGGCGAGATTACCCGCACAACTCGCCTCGGCCTCGGACTGCTCGAACCCCTCGATATCGGCCGCGACCGGCAGACGCCGGTGAGCGACCTCTACGAGTGCCCGTTCGAGTTCACGGGGAAGCTGGAGCGCGTGGAGGTGACCGTGGGCGGCCGGGAGACGCTGGACCCACTGGCGGAACTGGATGAACTACTGGCGGTAGAGTAAAACGCGGACTCGATGAGCCTCGCGGGTCCGCATACGACACGGAGAGATCTGTGGAGGGCCCGGTGGGATTCGAACCCACGACTTCTGAATTAAGAGCCCGGAGCCGGTGTTGATCCGTGGTTTCTCACGCCATTGGTCAATATATCAGCGCTTGAGGGTCGACCCGCCGTCCTGGGCTGTGTGCGCCCATTCTGGTTGGCCGATCCACGGGCCCTATTTCCATTCGCTTCTAGACCAAATAGGTCGCGACCGACGGCAAGGTATGCCTCGTCGTCACCGTGGAGCTTGAGTCGCGTAATGGGTTGGTGCAGCACCTTCTTAACGAGGGCTTTCGTCAACATGTCCATCGCTTCTCTTTGCTGGTCGTCAAAGGACGGAAGCCGGCGCAGCGTCTTGGCCAGCTCGCGCCGACGTGCCTCCTCCACGGCCTCCTCCACCGCGGCGATCGTCGGAACTGCATGAGAGGACCGCCACCAGGAGAGGAACCGGCCGACCTCTTCCTCGAAGATCGCTTCCGCGTTGGCGATATCCAGTTCGCGTTCCTCCGGGGCCGCCGGGCACATCGTCATGAGATCGTCCATGTCGAACAGGTGGACTCCCGGGATATCGCGAACGGAAGGATCGATGTTACGCGGCACACCGATGTCGACCAGCACGATCGGGCCCAGGCGCCTCGCTAGGATCGCTGATCGCAACGCCTCAATGGAAAGGAGCGAAGAAGCGGACGCGCATATCACGAGGTCAACCTCACACAACAACTCTGGTACTCTGCGGAGCGGGACGGCCTCAGTGCCAGTGTGCGTCGCCAGGTTGGCGGCGCGACTGTACGTACGATTGGCGATCCGGATACCGCTTGCGCCTTCCCGGAGCATCGCCTTGATTGTCATCGCGCCCGCGTCACCCGCACCGAGCACAAGGACCTTGCTTTGCGAAAGATCACCCAGCACGCCCCGGGCCAGGGTGACCGCGCCAGAGGCGACTGACCGGTCG
Organism: Dehalococcoidia bacterium; assembly: GCA_039918655.1. Classification (GTDB taxonomy): domain Bacteria; phylum Chloroflexota; class Dehalococcoidia; order SM23-28-2; family RBG-16-64-32; genus DATKKM01. The sequence goes on from JBDSHD010000213.1 coordinate 1,829, forward strand.
TACTTGCCGAGGAAGGTCTCGGCGTGGAGCCGCCGGCCGGCGCGGAGCGCGGAGTGGAACAACCGGTCCAGGATCGACGTCAGGTAGCCGGTCTCGAATGAAGAAGTCATTGCCGAACGCACCTGTCGCAGAATCTCAACCTCGCCAAAGATCATGGAGTCCATGCCGGAGGCTACGCGGTGAAGGTGCCTGACCGCGGCCTCGTCCCGATGGTAGTAAGTGTGTTGTTCGATGCGAGGGCGGATCGTGCCGGTCGCGCCGGCGAACAGTTCTAGGGCGTGTTCTTGGCCTGACATGCCAGGCTCGGTGACGAAGTAGATTTCGGTGCGATTGCAGGTTGACAGAATCACCCCGTTGCCGACCTTCGAGCCCATGTGGTTGAGGGCGCCGGGTAGCTCCTCGGCATTCAGGGAAGCGCGCTCCCGCATCGAAAGCGACGCGGTCTTATGGCTGAGGCCGGCGGCAACAAGCGTCAATCCCGCATCCATCTCCTAGTTGACCCCCACTGTTTGTGTTATCTCTTTATCGCCGCCCTCGTACACGCACGACGGGTCCGAGGCCAAGTAGTCCCCGGTGACCGCGTATGCTCGCGCTCGAGAACCACCGCACACCTCGCGGAACCGGCAATCGCTGCACTTACCGGTCAGGAGTGCCGGGTCACGGAGTTCCCGGAACAGCCTGGAATTGCGGTAGATGTCCACCACGGACTGCTCTCGCACGTTGCCCGCCCGTAGAGGAAGGAATCCCGAGGGGCAGACATCCCCAGTATGGGAGATGAAGCAGAATCCCTTGCCGTCGTTGACTCCTTGCACCGGCCGATTCAGGCCATCCTCGTACCGGTAGCCGGCGCCGGCCAGGGTGCCGCCGCTTGCGCCACTCCCCATGGCTTTCTGGATGACCACTCGCCGGTAAGCGGGGGCTGCCGTGCTCTTGATGTCGAATGGCGCTTTGCCAGACAGTCCGTAGAGCCAGTTAAAGACTCGTTCGTGTTCTTCAGGAGAGATCATGTCTCCGGAAAGCGCCCGTCCCGTGGGAACCAGGAAGAAGAGGCTCCATTGGACGGCGTTTAGGTTGCTCACCAGGTCGATGAACTCGTCCAGGCTGTCAACGTTGTAGCGGCTCACGGTGGTGTTTACCTGCAGCGACAGGCCCGCCTCGCCGACCATCCGGGCAATCTTGAGCGCCATGTCAAACGAACCCTGGAACCCACGAAAGGCGTCGTGCGCCTCCGCCGAAGGGCCGTCGATGCTCACCGCTACCCGCCGCACACCTGCGTCCTTAACCTGGCGCAATTTCTCGACCGTCACGAGCCGGGTAGTCGTCGGTGTGAGCGAGGTGCGCAACCCCTTCCCGGACGCGTAGCCCAGGATATCGAAGAGATCCCTGCGCATCATGGGGTCGCCACCTGTAACCACGAGGATCGGGTCGCCGAACTCTTTGATCTGGTCGATCAGCCGGAAAGCTTCCTCGGTCGTCAGTTCGTTCGGGTTGCGCTTCGGCTGTGCCTCGGCCCGGCAATGACGGCAGGCGAACGAACAGGCCCTGGTCAGCTCCCAGGCGATTGTAAACGGTGAAAGATTGAAGTCGGTGTGGACCATGCGAGCGTCGTGGGCCTGACGCTCAGCCAGGGCCCTCGGAGATCTGGTCGTCATGCCGCCACCCCTTCCTGCTGCACAGGCACCGGCCACTTGCCGGCTTCCGCTGCGGCCGCGCTCCCCGGCTCTATCCCGATCTCTTCGTCCGTCAGGTAGCAAGCGGGGTCCGGCGCCAGGAAGTCCTCGAAGTACCGCTCGGCGCGCACGCGAAGGTTCCCATTGCACACCCCAAGCCACTTGCAGTCTGCGCAGCGGCCCTTGAGGTGTGCCTTTCGGTCCTTGAGGACCGCCATCCGCGGCTCTGTGGCGTCAGCCCAAATCTCGCTGAAGGGCCGCTCCCGGACGTTTCCCAGCGTGTAGTCCCACGAGAACTGGTCGGCGTGGACGTTGCCCTGGGGGTCGACACATGCGATTGCAATGCCGGACTGATTGCCCCCGTTCCACTCCAACATCTGGTACACGTCGTCGGCCCGCTCGGGCGCGTCGCGCTGCACGCGCTTGTAGAGCAAGACGTTATCCGCGTGGTTACCGACAGTCAGGATCTCCTTGTCGATGCCGCGGCGCTCGAAGTCCTGCACGCGGTCAAAGATATACTCGACGGCGGCCCTCGTCTCAGCGGGGATCAGGTCGTACGAGCGGATCTTGTCGCCTCTGCCAGCGTAGGCCAGGTGGTAGACGCAGCAGCGGTCTATGCCTTCTGTTTCGAGCAGATCGAAGATGTCCGGGAGTTGATCGAGGTTCTTACGGTGGACCGTGAATCGCAGGCCAACCCTCACACCGCGGTCGCGGCAGAGCCTCAGTCCCCGGAGGGCCTCATCAAAGGCGCCCTTCTTCCCCCTGATCTTGTCGTGGACCGGGCCGATGCCGTCCAGGCTCACCCCGACGTACGTGAAGCCAGACTCAGCTATCTTGTCTGCGACATTAGGCGTGATCAGTGTGCCGTTGGTCGAAAGGACGCAGCGCAGACCGCCTGCGCTGGCGTGCGAGACCAGCTCAAACAGGTCCGGCCGGATGGTGGGCTCTCCCCCTGAGAAGAGGAGCGTGGGTGCGCCAAACTGCGCCAGGTCGTCGACTAACCCCAGCCCCTCGGCGGTTGTCAGTTCACCGGGGTACTCGCGGTTCTGGGAGGAGGCGTAGCAGTGCATGCAGAACAGGTTGCATCGCTGAGTCACGTTCCAGACGACGACCGGTTTCTTGTCGGCAGAAAAATGCAACAGGTGGGAAGGTACCTCGCCCGTAAGCCGTCCGTACCGAAGTGCGTCCGCTGGGGTTGCGGTGCCGTTTAGCAGTCGTGTTACCGAAAGCACGTCATCCCTCCAGTCTTTTGTTCTATAGAACCGCATCGAAGGGCATGAACCAAAGGGCTATTCGGCCTGTATATAGAAAGGCAAGCGGCCTAATGATTCTGTCTATCGACCTAACGGCAGAGGAGAGCGTTAGGCCGTCCGGCCCCCGAATGAAGTCCGACTCGCCCGTGATTTTCGGTGATTCTGACACGCATCCTTAGATACATATCGTCCGGAACCGTTATCAGGAGCACTACGATGATTGAAGCGGATATCGACCTGGCATCGCTGAGCGACCCCATCAATAGAAAGATTCTGTCCGTCTCGGAGGACACACTTGTTGGATTCCATCGTGATCCGATAGGCGAGATCGCGGATCGGTCCGGCATCCCGGCAGACACGGTGATTGAGCGCATACGCGCGCTCCTTGACGCCGGCGTGATCCGCAGGGTTCGTCAGACGCTCCTGACCCACAACCTGGCAGAGGGCGCCCTCGTAGCGTGGCGCATTCCGGAGGAACGCCTTGACGAAGCGTTCAGCATGATGTCCGAAAACGACCCCTTCACGGGACATGTCGTGATCCGTCGCGCTGAGACGCCGGGCCCGGGCACCGACTATCGCCTGTGGACGACAATCAAGGTCCCACGTGGCTACTCCCCCGCCAGGCATTGCGACTTTCTCAAGACCTATACCATGGCTGACAGCTACCACATGATGCCCGCCCTGGGTGTATTCGCGCTCGGCGTCGGCCACATCCGGCGACAGGAACTCTCACCCGGCGCGCGGACGGACCATCCCGCTCTGGCGATGCGCCCGGAGCAAGCGGAACTTTCCGATCAGGAATGGAACGTCCTGTACGCGCTCAAGCGGCAGTTCGCGCCTGACGAGATCGTTCGTGACATCTGGGCTCCGAGGGCCTCGTCGGCAGGACTATCGCTCGACAAGTTCTGCGATGTGGCAGAGTCGCTTGCGGGACGAAAGCTCCTGGGCC
>JBDSHD010000214.1:0-3319 GCA_039918655.1 Dehalococcoidia bacterium
GGCGTTGGTGATCTTCATGGGGTTCTCCTTCGATTTTGCTCGGTTGATAGGGTCAGTTTATGGGTGGCGGTGACAACGTCGTGTCAGTGGTGATTTCGGGGTTCGGACCCGTCATTCCTGCCTGCGCAGGCAGGATTCCCTCTGTCAGGCTGAGAGCCTGACCCCGGTAACGAATCTTGGCGGCGGGACGCTAGTGAGGCGAGTAGCGAGCACTCAGCGCGGCGGCTTCGGCCGCGACGCGCTCTACGACATCCTCAGGTGAAATGACACGGGCGGCGGCTCCCCAGCCGAGGATCCAGGGGAGAAGGCGCCGGATGTCGCGGGCGTTGATGACGAACGTGGAGCCGCCTTCGCCGGGTTCCTCGCAGTCGAAGCCGTAACCGACAGTCTCGCGGGCCCAGGGGACAGTGCCGGCGTCAATCCAGACCCGAATCTCGCGGTAGTCGCCGTTAGTGTCGTCCGCGTGCCAATCGGAGTTTGGGAGGCGCTCGAAGGTCTCGTCCAGGAGACGTGCTTCGAGAATGCGGCTGGCGCGGAAATCGCGCATGGCTTCGCGCAGGCGGCAGTAGGCGACGAGGTGCCAGTCGTCAGCGTAGAAGGTGAGGCCATGGGGTTCGACCGTGCGCTCGGTGATTTCGCCCGATTCGAAGGCGCGATAGCGGAGATGGAGGGCACGCGATTCGATGACGCCCTGCTGGAGGAGCGGAAGGTGCGGAGAGGGCTCGCGGCGCAGCCACGCGGAAACCCGGATTCGGTCGCGGAGGGTCTCGACCTCGGCGCGGGTTTGCGGCTGGAGGACGGCCTCGACCTTGGCGGACGCCGAGAGTGTCGCCTCCCGCTGGGGAATCGTGCCGAGGCTCGCAGCGAGGTCGGCGCCGAGGAGGAGCTGTACGGCCTCGTCGGTGGTGAAGGCGATCGGCGGCAGGTGATAGCCCGCGACAAGGCGGTAGCCCTCGCCCGGCATCGCGGCGACGGGGACGCCGGCCTGGCAGAGGGCGTCGATGTCGCGGTAGACGGTGCGGATGGAGCAGCCGATCTCCTCGGCGAGGTCCCCGGCTCGCACGGGCACCTCCTCACGGAGACGCATAAGGACGAGCAGGCGGCGGTCCATCTGGCGCATGGCGGGATGATTATACGCCGCCATCGGGCCACGTAGGGGCGTGTCATGACACGCCCCTACAGTTGGGTTCGCCTTACCGTACAATGGGCGCGTCATGTTCACAGACATCCAGGACTACCTGCGCTATTACCGGGGACTGAACAAGCGGACGATGCGGGACATCGCAGCGCTGCCGCCCGCGGCGGAGGGATACACGCCGCCCGCGGCGATGGTGGAGCGGGCCGGTGACGGAGATGCGACATGGTCGATCGGCGACCTGGTGCGGCACATCGCGGGTGCCAGGCTGTATTTCGCGCGGGCCTACCGGGACGAGGGCTGGATCTTCGACGAGGTGCGGAGCGTGGAGTCGCAGGGCGACTGGCTGCCGGTACTGGAAGAAAGCTTCGAGGAGTTCCGGTCGCGGCTTGAGGGCACCCCGCCGGAGTGGCTGATGCGGCGGATTGACCTGCTCGACACGGAGGGGACGATCTCGGCGTGGAGAATCCTGATGATGTGCATCGAGCACGAGGTACACCACCGCTCGCAGATCGATACGTACGCGGGGCTGAACGGATGGGACCCACCGCAGATCTACGACCGGTCAGCGGAGCAGGTGGGGGCGGAACGGGAGAGGCAGAGGGAGAAGTACGAGGGGTAGGGGCGTGGGGGTTGGCCCCGATGACGAGCGTGGACTGAGGGAGGGCGAGTAGCGGGCCGCTCGAAATGGATTCCCGCTTTCGCGGGAATGACGGTTTATTCGTTCCCTAGAGCTTCATTTCGCTGCTGTGGCCGGGGAACATACGCGCGCCGGGGTCGATCCTGGCTTTGGCGGCGTTGGCGGCTATGGCGGCGTGGCCGAAGCCGGTGACTATGAGGTTGAGGGGGGCTGAGCCTTCGACGGCGGCGATGTCGCCGGCGGCGAAGACGGCGGGGAGGTTGGTCTCCATGAAGACGTTGGTCTTGATGTGGCGGTTGTCGAGCATCTCGAGGCCCCACTTGGCGACGGGGCCGAGGGCGGCCTTGAAGCCGGTGCTGATGAGGACGATGTCGACGGGAATGGTGCGTTCTTCGGCTGTGCGATTCTCGAAGATGACGGCGGTGGACGGGCGCTTGCCGTCGCCGTCGATGCGCTTCAGCTCCCAGTACGTCATGAGCGGGATCTCCGTCATACGCAGAGCGGCGAGGCTGGCTTCGTGGGCGCGGAACCCGTCGCGGCGGTGGATGAGGGTGATGCTATTGGCCCAGTCCTTGAGGTTGAGGCACCAGTCCACGGCGGTGTCGCCGCCGCCGATGATGAGGATGTCCTTGTTCCGGAACCCGCGCTTGTCTTTGACGAAGTAGTGGACGCCGTGGTCGAGGTAGTCTGAGACGCCGGGCTTGTCGAGCTTGTTGGGCTCGAAGGCGCCGATCCCTGCGGTGATGATGACGGAGCGGGTGAGGTGGCCTTCGTTTTCGGTGCCGAGACGCCAGACTTCTTCGCCGGCAGCGTCCTGGCGAGTTAGGGATTCGATGCGCTGGCCGAGGACCATGGTGGGGTCGAACATGTGGATCTGCTCGATGAGCATCTTGACGAGGTCCTTGGCGAGGACTTTGGGGTGGCCGGGGACGTCGTAGATATACTTCTCGGGGTAGAGGACGGCGAGCTGGCCGCCGACTTCCGGTAGGGCCTCGATGATCTTCGTGCGCATACCGCGGAGTCCGGCGTAAAAGGCGGCGAAGAGGCCGGTGGGGCCGGCGCCGATGATGGTTACGTCGTAGATGTCTGGGGTTCTGTCGGGCATAGATACATCCTCGCTATTCCGTAGAACGCGCTGGAATGTCGAAGGGTTTAGAGCCGGACGGCTAAAGCGTGAGCCGCATTGGGGTGATGAGCTTCACGAATTCGGCGGGCGCCTGCTGGAGGGCGGTGTACTGGGTGGTGCGGCGAGCGTCGGCGTCGAAGTCGTCCATCTCGCAGCGTTCGAAGCCATAGCGCGAGAAGAATGGGGCCTTGTCCATGGTGAAGAGGTAGGCTGTGCGGGCGTCGCGGGCCCTGGCCTCGTCGAGCCAGTGGGAGGTCAGCTTGTGCCCGGCGCCGGTGCCGCGAGTCGAAGGCGAGACGACGATGGAGCGAAGGAGTGCGGACGAACCGTAGATCTCGAGGCCGATGCAGCCGGTGACCTCGGCATCGGCGTCCAAGACCCAGAACGTGTCGAGGTATTGTTCGTAGTCGAACAGGGG
>JBDSHD010000215.1:0-5236 GCA_039918655.1 Dehalococcoidia bacterium
GATGATTCAGGACCCTGGAACACTCCACAGGAAGAACGGCAAGGGCACCGTCCAGGACCAGGAGGCTATGGCTTCGAAGATACGTGATAAGGTCCGCCGTCTCGATAAGAGGCTCGAACAATTCCTCGATTCCGCAGTCGGCGGAGAGATCGATCGCGAGAAGCTGCTGGCCAGCGCCACCGCCGTTGCCTCTCAGCAGCTTGTGCTCGAAGGCAGGCTCGACGAAACGCACCGGCACGCCAGGCTCCTGGCGACTGAGAAGTCCCGTCGGCGCCACGTCGAAGGGGTGCTGACGAAACTTGCGGACGGCTGGGACGAGATGAGTTTCGAGGACAAGCAGGAACTACTGCGCGAAGCGGTAGACAGAATCGTCATAACCGACGACGAAATTCGCGTCATCCCCCGGACCTGACTTGCCCGGACGCTGGATTGTCTATGCCGATGGGGCGTCACGGGGCAACCCGGGACCCGCTTCGATTGGGGCTGTCGTATACGATGAGGCCGGTGATGAGGTCCAGACGGTCTCTCAACGAATTGGACGGGGAACCAACAACGAGGCCGAGTACAAGGCCGCCATCGCCGGCCTGGAATCGGCGCTGGCTCTTGGGGGCGGGGATTTAGAACTGCGGATGGATTCGGAACTCGTCATCCGGCAGTTGCAGGGCCGCTACAAGGTCCGCAACGAACGACTGCGCCCACTGTTCAATCGCTTGAGCGAGCTGCTGCGTCAATTCTCGTCGTTCCAAATGGAATCGATCCCGAGGGCTAAGAACTCGCGCGCCGATGAGCTGGCCAACCTCGCGTTAGATCGCGCAGAAGACGACTGAACACAGCCTCCCGGTATATTGCCGTGAAGCGACCCAGGGCAATCCTCCTCGATCTGGATGACACGATCCTGGACGACACCGGCTGTGTAGACGAGTGCTGGTCGGCAGCAACTGCAAGAGCAGCAGAGCAAATGTTGCCCGGATTGGGCGCCGGGACGCTGCAGGAGACAATTCGCGAGTACGCAAACTGGTGGTGGTCCGACCCCGGCCGCAACCAGAGCGGACGTCTCGATCTGCGAAAAGCGACAACGAATATCGTTGCCGAGTGCCTCCGGCGGCTCGGATTTGAAGACGGAGACGCAGCGAGATCAATCGCCAATCACTACCGCGATCTGCGCGATGAGAGCGCAAAGCCATACGACGGTGCGATTGAAACGATCGAATGGTTCCGGTCGCAGGGGTTCTTGCTCGGATTGATGACCAATGGCGCCGGGCCGGCTCAGCATGCCAAGATCGAGCGCTTCGGCCTGGCGGCGTACTTCGAGCACGTCGTGATTGAGGGAGAACTTGGCGTCGGGAAGCCTCACCCACGCGTCTTCGAAACTTTGTTGAGCGGCTTGGATGTTGGGCCGGACCAAACTTGGGCTGTCGGTGACAACCTGGAGGCGGACGTCCGCGGTGCGATGCGAGTCGGACTGCACGGAGTGTGGGTCGATCGCCAAGGTAAAGGACTTGAGGACCGGCCGGGTGAGACGCCCGATCGAGTAATCCGCGAGTTGCGCGACCTGATGTCCATTTGATCGGCTGTCCGATGCTACAATCAGAAATGCCGCAGCAGGCCGGGTGACCGCCCCGACATGTCGGGGAGGAAGGTCCGAGCTCCATACAGGTAGCGCGCTGGGTAACGCCCAGGCGGGGCGACCCGACGGAAAGTGGCACAGAAACATACCGCCCCGACTCGTCGGGGCAAGGGTGAAATGGTGGGGTAAGAGCCCACCGGCTTCGGGGTGACCCGGAGGCCGGCTAAACCCCGCGCGGAGCAAGGCCAAATAGGGGGTTGTTAAGGGTGCCTGACCCAAAACCCCGGGTTGGCCGCTTGAGCCCGGTGGCAACATCGGGACTAGATTGATGGTCACCATCCTTCCTTGGAGGGATACAGAACTCGGCCTACAGGCCTGCTGCGGCGACTTCTCATCGCCACTTCACACCGTCGATGACGTTATCCTTAGAGGATGCTTCTGAAGGATCTTGCCCGCGCTGTTGATGGCCGCCTGATCGGAGATGGCGACATCGAGATCTCCAGCATCGAGCACGACTCGCGTTCCGTGACATCCGGCGCTTTGTTCGTCGCGGTTCCGGGATTCACCGTGGATGGCCACGCCTACCTGGGGCGTGCGGCGGAGAACGGCTCCCCGGCCGTTGTCGTGCAGGAGGACCGGAAAGGCATGTGGAAGGCGCTGGTGGAAGGCGCTGGCGTAGACCTGCTCGTCCTGAAGAACACCCGCCGGGGCATGGCGCAACTCGCCGCCGCCCTCCACGGTTATCCGGCTCGCAAGCTCAACGTAATCGGCATCACCGGGACGGACGGGAAGACCAGCCTCGCGCACCTCGTGGCGCATGTCTTCACGTCCTCTGGGAAGAAGGCAGGGCTCATCAGCACGGCCGAGTGCCGCATCGGAAACGAAACCCTCGCTGACACCGGGCGCTTTACGACGCCGGAATCCCCGCAGGTCCAGTCGATGCTGGCGCAGATGGTGGCAGCCCGCTGCGATTGGGCGGTGATCGAGGCCACGTCCCACGGCCTCGCGCTCCACCGCGTCGATGAGTGCGAGTATGACATCGCCACGTTCACGAATTTGGGCGTGGACCACATCGACTTTCACGGGGGCGAGGATGAGTACCGCGCCTCGAAGGGCCGCCTCTTCCAGATGCTGGACGAATCAATCGATAAGGGCGTTCCCAAGACAGCAGTGCTCAACGCCGACGACCAGGCGTTCGATTACATGCAGAGTTTGACTGCCGCGAAAGTCGCCACCTACGGTATCGACCGGCCCGCCGACTTCCACGCCACCGGCCTTCAGCCCGATGGCCAAGGAACCCGGTTTCGCGCCAGCACACCACGCGCAACGGCTGAAGTGTTCATGCCGATGCCCGGCCGGTTCAATGTCTACAATGCTCTCGCGGCTCTCGCGATCGGCAGCGCCGCGAAGCTGCCGCTGGACGCCGTCACCCGCGCTATCGCGTCCTGGCCCGGAGCACCTGGGCGGACCGAGTTCATTTCGCAGGGGCAGCCCTTCACAGTGCTCGTCGACTTCGCCCATGCGCCGGACTCGCTCCGGCGTGTGCTGCGGATGCTGCGTGAGTCCGTGCACGGGCGCGTCATCGCCGCCTTCGGATGCATCGGTGAGCGGGACAAGGTACGGCGGCCCGGCATGGCACGCGTTGCGGCGGAACTTGCGGACTACACCTTCATCACCGACGACAATCCCTACACGGAAGACCGCGACGCCATCCTCACCGACATCGCGTCCGAAATGAGGGCCGTTGGCAAGCGGGACGGCCACGACTTCTCCGTTGTCCCAGACCGACGGGAGGCGATTGCGCAGGCTCTATCGATGGCTGTTGACGAAGATGCGGTACTGCTCGCCGGCAAAGGGCACGAGCGTGAGGTCCATCTGAAAGACAGTGTCTACGAGTGTGACGATCGCGAGGTCGCGCGGAGGGTACTGCGGGAGATGGGCTACCACGCCTCCGCTTCGTAATTTCTCCCAAGATCCAGCGCGTGGGGCTTATAAGCCGTCGATGAGTCTGATAAGATGCGCGGTAGGAAAGGAGGTGATGTGAATGGATCACAGTACGTATGGCCGTAGGGCTTTCCATTCGCACCACCACCTCGATGAGGTGCTGGTGTAGCCTGCAAAGCGGGCTAGGCGCGTGGTCAGTTCTGCGTGCCATCCAAGGGGGTCAGCCGCAAGGCTGGCCCCCTAATCTTTTTGGACATACTCTTGGTTCGAGATGTGGCTTGACCTCTCGGCAGTGCACGATCGTCTCAGGACGGAGTTCTGCGCTCGCCGCCTCGTCTATCTGACGTCCACCCACTCGACCATGGACGTTGCCCGCCGCGAAGCCGAAGACGGCGCTCCGGAAGGCACGGTTGTCATTGCGGAAGAACAGACAGCCGGTAGGGGCCGTTTCGGCCGCCCGTGGGTGTCTCCCGCGGGCTCCAATCTCTACCTAACGATGGTTCTCCGCCCCGACGTCCCGCGTCTCCGAGCCCTCAGCATCGCCACCCCCCTCGCCGTTTGCCTCGCCGTCGACGCGGTCTCCGCTGTCCGTCCGATGATCAAGTGGCCGAACGATGTGATAGTCGGCGGCAAGAAGCTCGCGGGTGTCCTGATCGAAAGCGAGATGTCTGGCGAAGAGGTCCGATACGCAGTTGTCGGCATCGGCATCAACGTGAACTACCGGGTCGACGACCCATCCATCGCGGCAATCGCCACAAGCCTAGTCAACGAGTCCGCGACTCCTGTTTCGAGGGAGGACCTTCTTGCTTCCGTCCTCAACCAGTTCGAGGAGTTGTACCAGCGGTCTCGTGCGTCCCGCAGTGAAGTCCACGATTGGTGGCGGGGCCGGCTGGACACGATCGGTCGCCAGGTAGACGTCACTTTCCGTGGCGAGACATTCTCCGGCCTCGCAAAAGACGTCGACGCGGACGGCAACCTGCTGTTGACCCGCCCAGACGGGAGCGTCATGACGCTCGAAGCCGGCGAGGTGTCGCTCCAGGGCTACAACTAGGTGGAGCTCTCCCCCCTGTCCGCTGGCGGGATCGTCCGCGCGGTTGAAGTACCAGCGGTTGAACCGCGTGCCCCCTCCAGGAACATCGTGATCAGGTCGATTGGGATCGGGAACACGATCGTGCTGTTCTTGTCGGATGCTATCTCCGTCAGGGTCTGCAGATAGCGGAGTTGCAGCGTCGTTGGAGTGTCTGCCATCACCTGCCCGGCCTCAGCGAGACGCTTCGAGGCCTCGAACTCACCTTCGGCGTGAATGACTTTGGCGCGACGCTCGCGTTCTGCCTGGGCTTGCCGGCTCATGGCGTTGATCATTTCCGCCGGCAATGAAACGTCGCGGACCTCGACGACGCTGACCTTGACGCCCCAGGGCTCGGTCGCCTCGTCGATGATCGTCTGGAGGCGCTGGTTCAGTTCGTCGCGCTTGCTCAAAAGTTCGTCCATTTCGGACTGGCCGAGGACACTCCGCAGAGTCGTCTGCGCCACCAGCGATGTCGCGCGGATGTAGTCGGTGACTTTCACAACTGCCATCTCGGGATCCAGCACCCGGAAGTAGACAACGGCGTCAACTTTGACCGTGACGTTGTCCTGCGTGATCACGTCTTGCCGCGGCACATCCATCGTGACGATGCGCAGGTCAACTATCACCATGCGCTCTACAAACGGCAGGATGAAGAA
>JBDSHD010000216.1:0-3804 GCA_039918655.1 Dehalococcoidia bacterium
GCTTCGCTTCCACGACCTGAGACACGCCCACGCCAGCCTGCTGATGGCTAATGGCGTGCATCCGAAAATCGTCAGCGAGCGCCTCGGGCACTCTAACGTGAGCATAACGCTGGACATTTACAGCCACGTCGTGCCTGGCTTGCAGGCGGAGGCTGCGGCAGGGCTGGACGCGCTCTTGAGCCGTAAGAATGCGTGAGCAATTGGTGAGCAATTGTTCAGGCCGGTTAGCCGAAAAACATGCTATTTTTGATGCACGGAGGGGTGGCAGAGCGGTTGAATGCGACGGTCTTGAAAACCGTTATGGGCGCAAGTCCATCGTGGGTTCGAATCCCACCCCCTCCGCCAGGTTCTGACTACGCCTCTATGATCTCGCTGATCTGAACCTGCGGCTGTGCATCCGTGTAATTGGGCGTATCACCCATGATCGCGCCGGCATGAGGGGCGAATGCCTGGAGGAACTCGGGCACTGAGTTGAAGTAGAGATGGCCGATCGCGGCGAAGGGGGCGGGCGAGCCCGGAGTGGCGCCGCCGAGGCCCTTGTCCATCTCCGCTTTCAGGAGAGCGGGGCCAACCTTCTCGGCGACCATCTTCAGGTGCGAATTGACGTAGTAGTCCTCATCGAACTTACCGCCGCTGGGATACATCACTGAGACGCGAATCATGGGGCACTCCTTCTAAACCTGGGGCTGGGATTTACGGGTCCTTCTCTCGATGAACCGGCGAAGCTTAACGTTAGCACGTCCCTTCATCGCCCGCCCGTGTCCGAAGCAGGCGGTTTCGAACTCCAGGGTCGCTAATTTCCGAAGGCTTCTCTTGGCCTCGCGCAGGTCCTCAGTAAACATGCGGATCGGGAGGTCCAACCGGCCTAGCAGGCGGCCTGCAGTATCACCGGCGAACAAAACTCCTCCGTGTGCGTGCATCAAGTACGCAACGCTGCCTGCCGTGTGGCCCGGTGTGTGGTACACGGTGAATCCATCCCCGATCGGCAACTCCTCGCCGTCTATCACCTCATGATCCGCACTGACAACCGGGGGATTGTACAGTGGAAGCCTGGTCACGATCGGGCCCAGGATGAGGCCGGCCATACTGCGCGGATTGGCACCCGGGCGCTTCGTCCGCCCGGCAACGATGGGCGCATCCAGGGTGTGAACGTAGACGGTGGCGCCGCTGGCATCCCGCAGGGCGCGCAGGCCACCGACATGGTCTGAGTGGTGGTGGGTAACGAGGATATGTTTGATGTCGCTCGCCTTGCGGCCAAGTTTCGAGATGGAGCGCAGGATGCGTTTCTCGTTGCCCATCGCGCCGGTATCGACCAGTATCAACTCCGGGCCGGCGTCGACGAGGTAGGCGTAGACGTAGCCGAGGTCTATCGCATAAACGGAGGGCAGTATCTCTTCCATGTGCATGGCCGCCTCGAAGGCGTTGCTATCGAAGGCTACGAGACGTTCGGAAGGCTGTCAATTCGAGCCGTCTTTGATGGGCGCTGGAAACGGTCTATCGTGAAGTGGTGCGCCGTGAAGTTGCTATCGTCGCTGCCAAGGTCACGGGTGAGCTAAGCCGGAGGCTCCGCTTCGGCGGCGGCACGGCATTGCCGGGTCTCGTTGCGGAGCGTGTGGATCCGAGGATCGTCTCACGGCTCGCCTTGAACCTGGGCGGCGGCGCTATCTTGGTGACAGGAACGAACGGCAAGACGACGACCTCTCGAATGATCTGCCGCATCGTCACCGCATCCGGAAAGCGGCCCGTGGGCAACCGCGAGGGCTCAAACATGATGCGGGGCGTCGCTGCCGCTCTCGCCGAGGCGTCCGGTTGGCAGGGGAAAATATCTTCTCCCCACAGTGCACTCGGCGTATTCGAGGTCGACGAAGCAACGCTCCCACAGATCGCCACGGCGGTTCGCCCTCGCGTCGTTCTCTTCACTAATCTCTTCCGCGATCAGTTGGATCGCTACGGAGAAGTGGAGACCGTCGCGACCCTCTGGCAACAGGCAGTGAACTCGTGGCCATCGGATCTGACGATCGTCCTCAACGCCGATGATCCGTCCGTTTCCTCGCTTCGGGATTCAGCGCGGGGCCCCGTGCTGACATACGGCCTCGATGATCCTTCGGCTGGGTCGGGCCAGATCGAGCACGCGGCGGACGCGCGATGGTGCCGCCGTTGCGGGGGCGAATTGACGTACGCTCCCGTTTTCTACGGCCACATCGGGCACTGGGCCTGCACTTCCTGCGGTAACGGGCGCACGCCGCCCGACGTCTTGTGCTCCCGGTTGAGCAGCGACGCCGACGGGATCCAGATGACGATTGAAACGGCGGTCGGGCAGTTGCAGGTAGGTCTGCCACTTTCGGGCGTGTACAACGCCTACAACGCGCTGTCAGCAGTTGCGGCGACCATCGCCCTGGGACTGGAGAAGAGCTCAATCGAGGCGGGGATGTCCGGCCTGACGGCGGCGTTCGGCCGGCAGGAGCGGATACCGATCAGTGGAAAGCAGGTCGAAGTGATCCTCGCCAAGAATCCGGCGGGCCTGAATGAAGTGTTGCGCACGATCACGCGTGACCCCGAGGCCCGCGACGTGGTGTTCCTCCTCAACGACCGGATCGCAGACGGTCGGGACATTTCGTGGATCTGGGACGTCGATTTCGAACGACTTCAAGGGCATCTGCGATCGGTCTCTGCCTCCGGCGACCGCGCCTGGGACATGGCACTGCGGTTGAAGTACGCCGGACTCTCGGACTCACCAACGGTAGAAACGGATACCGCTGCCGCACTCCGGGTCGCGCTCTCCCGCACCCCTGAGAACGGCAAACTGTACGTGATTCCAACCTACACCGCGATGCTGCAGGTGCGGAACATCCTGGGAAAATGGTCTGGCAAAGGCGCGTTCTGGGAGAGCGACCGTCGATGAAATTACGCCTGGCGCACCTCTATCCACGCCTGATGAATATCTACGGAGACCGAGGCAACATCATCTGCCTCAGGCACCGCTGCGAGGCCCGTGGCATCGACTTCAAGGTCAGTGAGCTGGAGCCGGGGGATACCTTCGATCCGGCGGCATATGACATCGTCTTCATCGGCGGAGCCCAAGACCGCGAGCAACAAGCGGTGGCAGACGATCTGATTCGGACTAAGGGCGAGACGCTCCGAGCGGCCGTGGAAGAAGGGATCGTCCTGCTGGCCGTATGTGGCGGTTACCAGCTAATGGGGCACTTCTACCGCGAAAGCAGCGGACGTGAATTGCCCGGTCTGGGCATTCTGGATATCTGGACGGCCCACCCCGGTCCGGAAGCCAAACGGTTCATCGGAAACGTTGTAATTGAATGGCAGGGCAGCACATTGGTTGGATTCGAGAACCACGGTGGCAGGACCTACGTCGGCAGGAACGCCCAGCCACTCGGCAAGGTCGTCACTGGTTTCGGCAACAACGGTAAGGACGGCAGCGAAGGCGCGGCGTGCCGGAACGTCTTCGGGACTTACCTCCACGGATCCCTCCTCCCGAAGAACCCCGTGTTCGCCGACAACCTCATTCGTCTCGCCCTCGCGCGGAAGTACCCGGACGTGCAGCTTACGCCCCTAGACGATATGGTAGAGATGATGGCGCACCAGGAAGCCGTGCGCCTGGCAACAAGGAAGTCATTCCTGAGATTGAGAGACTGAACATGCAAACCACCCTCAACGCGCCCGACATCTCCTGCGACCACTGCATCCAGACCATCAAGGCGACCGTCGAGAAGCTCCCCGGGGTCCGATTCCTATCTGGGGATCCGGAAGCAAAGACTGTGGCCATCGAGCATGACCCTGCTCAGACAT
>JBDSHD010000217.1:0-5290 GCA_039918655.1 Dehalococcoidia bacterium
CTCGGTCGAATTCTCGATCGCGGAGCGCGGGTCCACTCCTGCGACCAAGGTCCAGGCGAAGCTTCGCGGCGACACGCTCTCGTACAACGTGCTGGGCCGCGTAGTGCTGTACCTCAAGCTCTAGGTATGGCATTCTTGAACGTCCTTCGTGAAGATCCGTTGATTGCCTGGTTCGTATTCCTGGCGTTATTGATCACCGTTGTGCCGGCAGTATCGGTTCTCTGGCGGAGGATGTCCGGACGCAACCAGCCCGATGCGGCAGAGCAGCCCGTGCGGGCGACAAAATCGACACGCTTCGGAAACCAGACTGAACTTGTAATTGTGTTGCTCGGCCTGGTGTTATTGCTGGCCGTGATCGGCTGGGTACGCAGCATTTTCTTTAGGTAGGTGAGTGCGGTGTCGCGCCGGAGCGACCTGTGCGGGCTCCCGTGCGCGACCGCTAGTCCTGAAGCCGACCGTTCAGCGGCTTGCAGGACTTCGTGCGCGGTCGCAGTCTATCGTGACCGTCTAATTGAATAGTTAGACGGACCGGACTGGAAATAGCAGGGGTCGTTAATCTGTCCGTAATCGAATCATAACGAAGCCTTAACGGGCAAGATATTTCGCCTCTCGCCCTGCCCGAATACCGTTCAGTTAATCCATATCAAACGAGGTTCCTATGTTATCCGTTACGCGAACTGCAGGTGCTCTCACCTTTGCGGGGATTTTGTTCGGCGTGACAGCTACACAAGCCCAATCTCCGAGAAGCGCAAAAAGTCCCGACTCGGGCATCACAGCTAGCAATATTGCGGGGCTTTACCAGATGATAGACCCACGCGGGTATGCGGATCCACTGGCCGCCGCGACTTATCTTCGGCTTCTACCGGATGGACGCAGCCGACTGGAGGGAGTGCTTGTCTCCGACGTTGGCGGCTCGATAAGCTCGAAAACCGAGATCGGTGGTTATCACCGGAATCCCTGGGCTATACGCAGCACCGCCGCGGGACAAGAACTCTGCTT
This sequence comes from Dehalococcoidia bacterium, assembly GCA_039918655.1. GTDB lineage: Bacteria > Chloroflexota > Dehalococcoidia > SM23-28-2 > RBG-16-64-32 > DATKKM01. Next base: position 1,000 of record JBDSHD010000217.1, read on the forward strand.
TGACGTTGGTGGTAAATCGCAGTGTGCGCAAGTTGAAAGAGACTTAGCGACAAGCGATTTGCTCCTTTTTGATACCGCCAGGCCTCGTGGTCATGCTGACCTTCGCCTGCATCAGATTGGACGGTCGCTAGCCAGGATTGGGACCAACTAACCGAGAGTCGTGCGCGAGCGACGACGTAGTTTCTCGCGCACGATTCGCTTGCGGGATTCCGAGGACCCTGACAGGTTTCCTGTATGGCTGACACTTCCGATATCCGCCCCGACGCGAAGCGCCTAGTCGATCAGTTGCCCGCCGACGCCAGTTGGGATGACTTGGCGTATGAGATTTACGTGCGACAGTCCATCGAACGGGGGGTCACAGACGCCGACGCGGGGCGCACGATTGACCATGACTCGGCTCTCGCTCGGGTGCGGGCTAGGATTCGTCGCGCGTCCTGATGCTGCCGCTCCGCTGGACGGAGCATGCCGTCACGCAACTCGAACGTATCGTCGATTACATCACCACTACCTCGCCCGTATACGCGGAGGGCGTGGTGCTGCGCATCGACCAGCGGTTGCAGGCCGCACGGGTGCATCCGGAGATCGGCAAGCGCGTGCCGGAGAAGGACGATCCAACCATCCGCGAGTTGGTGGCGCCGCCGTATCGCGTGTTCTATCGCCCGCGCCGTGACTGCGTCGAGGTCCTCGCGATCGTCCACGGACGGCAACTACTGTCCGACGTTTTCTAGGGTTCGGCGTGTCGCAGGCTAACGGCGGTTGGTGCCGACGGCCACGTTATTGTAGCGGCGGATTCGCCGCCGCGAACCTGACGTTAGGCCGACACGCGCGTTGTTCTGCCATATCACTTTTCCTCGGAGAATGCCTTATGCGACGCTATGAACTCGTCTCGGGACTCTTTCTGAGTCTTCTTGCGCTGATGCAGTTGGTCCGTTTCGTTCGCGGATGGCCGGTTCTCGTAGCAGGCGTGGAAGTCCCGGTTTGGATCTCTGCAATCGCGTTTCTTATAGCTGGCAGTCTAGCGCTGTGGGGTCTTCGTTCTGCTCGCGCCGCAATGGACGCGTCCAACCGTGAGCAGCCGGGGACATAGGTAACACGACTGTCCGACGACATCGACGCATGGAGGATCTGGTGCTCGACGCAAACGGCGTAGCCGTACGTCTCGCCAACGTATCCCGCGTTCGTGACTTCAAGCCCGCCTCATTTACGATTCTCGGCTGGCAAGTACCGAACGCTCAGACAACCGTGCGCGAACTACGCACCAAAGGCGTCACGTTCAAGCATTAGCCTCGTTATGCCGCTTGACCAACGCCGCTGAGACAGGAACCAGAATGCCCGCGAAAGAAGCCACAGCCCGCATCAAGATCAACAAGCTGCTCGAAGCGGCAGGCTGGCGTTTCTTCCAGGAAGGCAACGCACCGGCCAACATCCGTCTCGAGCCCAGCGTCACGATCAAGTCAACCGACCTCGACGCGCTCGGCGACAACTTTGAGAAAGCCGAGAGAGGGTTCGTCGACTTTCTCTTGCTCGACGCCAAGGGATTCCCATTCATCGTCCTCGAAGCCAAGGCCGAGAACAAGAATCCGCTAGTTGCCAAAGAGCAGGCCCGCAAATACGCCAGGTCCCAGAACTGCCGCTTCATCATCCTCTCCAACGGGAACCTGCACTATTTCTGGGACCTCGAACGCGGTAACCCGTACGTCATCACCTCGTATCCGACACCCGACTCGGTCATCGGCTACCAGAAGGTCACGCCCAATCCGCAGCGCCTGATAGCAGACCAGGTGGGCGACGACTACATCGTTCTCACCCAGCGCCCGAACTACCGGTCCGAGGCCGGGTGGCGGAACGAAGCGGAACGCCCCGGCTACATCCAGGCCAACAAACTTCGCTTTCTCCGGCCCTATCAACTCAAGGCCATCCACAGCCTTCAAGCCGCAGTCGGCGAAGGCAAGGACCGCTTCCTGTTCGAGATGGCCACCGGTACAGGAAAGACCCTGACCGCCGCTGCCGTCATCAAGCTTTTGCTCCGTTCTGGCAACGCAGGGCGCGTTCTGTTCCTGGTGGATCGCCTCGAGCTGGAGGACCAGGCCAGGAAGCAATTCGCCGCTCTGCTGTCCGCCGACTATCGGACGGTCATTTACAAGGAGAACCGGGACGACTGGCGCCGCGCGGAGATCGTCGTCACCACCGTGCAATCCCTGCTCTTCACCAACAAGTACCAGAGGCTCTTCTCGCCGACCGATTTCGATTTCGTTATCTCCGACGAAGCGCACCGCTCCATCGGCGGCAATGCCCGCGCCGTGTTCGATTACTTCATCGGCTACAAGCTGGGCCTCACCGCCACGCCGCGCGACTACCTCCGCAAATTCAACAGCTCCAATCAGGGCACCCGCGATCCACGCGAGGCCGAGCGTCGCCTGCTGCTGGACACCTACCGCACTTTCGGCTGCGAGAACAGCCAGCCGACCTTCCGCTATTCCCTGCTGGACGGCGTGAAGGAGGGCTACCTCATCAGTCCGACGGTAGTGGATGCCCGCACCGAGATCACCACCGAGCTCCTTTCCGAAGAGGGCTTCGTCGTCTCGTTCACGGATGACACCGGAGAGGATCAGCAACAAACGTTCAAGCAACGCGAGTTTGAAAAGCGTTTCTTTGCGGATGCCACCAATCAACTCTTCTGCAAGACGTTCCTCGAGAACTCGCTGCGCGACCCGGTCAGCGGCGAAATCGGTAAGTCAATCATCTTTGCCGTCAGCCAGAATCACGCAGCCAAACTGGCACAGATCCTCAATCAGATGTCCGACCGCATGTTCCCCGGCAAGTACCAGTCTGACTTTGCCGTGCAGGTCACCTCACAGATACCCGACGCCCATCAATTCACCATCAACTTCAGCAACAACAACCTGCTCGGCTCTGGCAACTTCATCCCCGCCTACAAGACAAGCAAGGCGCGGGTGTGCGTGACGGTCGGCATGATGACCACCGGCTACGATTGCACCGACATCCTCAACCTCGGTCTCTTCCGTCCGATCTTTTCACCCACTGACTTCATTCAGATCAAGGGACGCGGCACCCGTACACACAACTTCCTTGACCATCTCTTCGACAATAGCCTCAGGGACGACGTGCAGAACCCGTCGAAGACGGCCTTCAAACTGTTCGACTTCTTTGCCAACTGCGAATACTTCGAGGAAGATTTCAACTACGACGAAGTACTGAAGCTCCCTCGGCCGCAGATCAAGGATCGTGAAGACATCGGCGGCACAGGCCCCGTATTGGTGGGCGGCACCTACGAGCACTTGGGCACCGACATCCTCTCCATGGTCAAGGAAGAGACGGTCGGCGTCGAGGGAATGAAGATCGACCGCATGTTCTTCGAGAAGTTTGAAGACGCCGTCCGCGCCAATGACACCATCGCTTCCGCCGTCGAAGCCGGACAGTGGGACCGCGTGATCGACTACGTGAACCGGGAGGTCTTCGACAAGCCTGAGGAGTACTACACCCTCGACAAGCTGCGCAAAGCTGCCGCCGTGGATCGTCGCCTGACGCTACGCGAGATCCTGGAGAAGGTCTTCGGCCTCATCCCGCGCTTCAAGTCCAGGGATGAGCTGCTGGAAGAGGAGTTCGCCAAGTTCGTCGCCGACTACAAGCCCGAAGAAGCCGCCGCCATCCCGGCCATCAAGACCTACTTCAAGGCTTACGTCACCAGCGGCCGCGTCCGTGACATCATCGAGAGCAGGCAGTTCACCGATCTGGCAACCAATCCGATGTTCTCCACCCGCGACTACAAAGCCGTGCCCGAGAAGTACCGCGTGCTCGTCCCTGAATACGTCAAGGACTACGTCTCCTTGAACCAGTTCGCGGCATAGGAGGATTCATGAGCAAGAGCAAGAAGACCACGATTGAAGTCCAGGGCACTTCCGTCGTCGTGCTTTCGCAGAATCAGCAAGACATCATCTGCTTGACCGACATCGCCAAATTCAAAAACCCGGATCACCCGGACGATGTGATCCGCAACTGGCTGCGCAGCCGCAACACGGTGGAGTTTCTCGGGGTCTGGGAGCGGCTCAACAACCCGAGTTTTAATCCCGTCGAATTCGACGGGTTTGGAAAGAGCGCGATCAAGCAACTCAAGGCATAGCCCGTGCTCGATCACCGTGCCATCGGAGTCAGAGAAGGTGATCACCCGGGCGCCTTCGGCCATGGCCTTTTCGGCCGCGTATTGCGCCACGTTGCCAGAACCCGAGATCGACACGCGCAGGCCTTCCAGGTCCTGGTGGTTGCGGCGCAG
>JBDSHD010000218.1:0-3425 GCA_039918655.1 Dehalococcoidia bacterium
GAACGGAACGATCAAGGCGGCGCGTATTGTCAAGTTCGGGTATCCTGTGGTTCCTTCGATGCGTTTAAGCCTGATAGCAGATGTTGTCAATATTTCCCCATTGGGTTGTCCGTGCTGAGGGCGTTCCGCAAAGGCGCGTTCGTGGATAGGTACGAGCTTTTCGCGGAGGACCTCGAAGCGGTAAAGCTGGCCAGCACGAAGAAGAGCCGGCTCATGCGCGGCGGGCTCAGCGCGGGTGCGCTTGCGAGCCTCGTCGCGGCTTCGATGAGCCTCGCCGTGTTAGCGGATGGCGGCGTGGCGGTGGAGAGTATCCCGCAACCGACGCCTACAAGGACGGCGCTGGCTGGCGTTTACAAACCTCCAGCGGCCAGCACCACCAGCCCGACGCCTATCCCGCCAGCAGACGGCGAGGCGCAAGCCGGAGGCGATCAGCAGAGTGGTCCAGTAACACAAAGCGCCGGCGGCATCCCAGAGAACGTCAACGCCGGTCCGGAGATGATGGCTCTAAAGGACGCGTTGGCTGCCAAGATAGCGAATTACAGTGCGGGCAGCATCGACGTTGCGGTTGCGGTAACTGACCTGCAGACCGGTGAGTCGGTCTCAGTGAACGGGAACCGGGTGCACAAGACCGGCTGCGTCATCAACTTGTTCGCGCTGTTGGCCACCGTGAACGAGTTCAACGCGGGCAATGCGAGCCCGGCGGGCCAAGCGTGGAGCATCAAGATGGGAATCGGAGGCAGCTACCCGCCCGAGGTCCGCAATTTCCTGACCAGGACTTACGGCGACTACTCCACCGGCCTCATCGCCGCTCGGTCCCTCATGTCCGGGTGGGGACTGACTACGTCGTATCTCGATCACATTCCTTACTACGGAGGGAGTTCTCCACCCCCGAACGTCTCTTCGGCGCTTGAAACCAACGCGATTCTGACGAAACTCTGGCAGGGACAGCTGTTCGATCCAGAATGGACCGCGTATACCCAGGGCGTACTGGAGGACACCTTCTCGTACATCGACTACATCCTTCCGGGGTATTTGCCGCGGGGCGCCACCGTCGGGCACAAAATCGGGTACTTCGCGGACTGGGATGGCTGGGTGAACAACGACGTTGGGTTTGTGAGGTTCACAGGCAGCGATGGGAAGCAGAAGGCCTACGTGATCTCGTACTTCTCCCAATATGGCCCGTCGGAGGCTTCCGGCGCCTCGTTCGGCGCAACATTATCTAGAGTGGCCTGGGATCACATGGCGAAGCGTTACGGCCAACCGGCGTGGGTGCCAGCGCCGACACCGGTCCCAACCGCGAGACCACCGGCCTCGGCGCCTACGCCTGTTCGGACACCGACGCCTGCGCCGACGCCCACGCGAACGCCCACGCCTGTCCCGACCCCGGCGCCAACGCCGACACCTACGCCCGTCTCAACGCCGACGCCGACGGTCGCGCCGACCGATACACCCGAGCCCACTCCTTAGCGGCTAGTCTTGGGCCCATCCCTTCGCGCGCTCAACGGCGCGCAACCAGCCTGCGTACATCTCGTCCCTTGTCTCGGGCGGGATCTGCGGCGTAAACCGGCTGTCCTCACTCCAGTTCTTGGTGACATTGTTGGTGTCATTCCAGAACCCCACGGCGAGTCCCGCTAAATAGGCGGCACCGAGCGCAGTTGTCTCGAGACAAGCGGGGCGAACAACGTCACGGCCCAGAATGTCCGCCTGGATCTGGAGCAGCAGGTTGTTGGCAGCAGCGCCGCCGTCGACTCGCAGCTCCGATAGTGCCACCCCGGAGTCGATCTCCATGGCCGCGACAACATCGCGGGTCTGGAAGGCCAACGCCTCGAGAGTGGCCCGAGTGATATGGGCGCGGTTCGACCCGCGACTCAGCCCGAGGATCGCGGCGCGGGCGTGGGGGTCCCAATGGGGCGCCCCGAGTCCAACGAAGGCGGGCACGACGTAGACGCCGCCTGAGTCTGGGACGCTGGCGGCCAGCGCTTCCGAATCGGCGGAACTGGCGAACAGACCGAGTTCATCCCGCAACCACTGGACAGCGGCTCCGGCCATGAATACCGACCCTTCCAATGCGTAGGTCACTTCGTCTGAGGCGTCACCGGGCAGGCCCCAGGCAATGGTCGTCAGCAGTTTGGTGGAGTGCACCGGCTGGCTGCCAACATTCATCAGGAGGAAAGAGCCTGTGCCGAACGTATTCTTTGCCATCCCCGGCTTGAAGCAAGTCTGTCCGAATAGTGCCGCTTGCTGGTCGCCCGCGACGCCAGCAAGCGGGATCGGTTGGCCGAGAAGTGAGGTCTCGCCGATGACGCCCGATGATGGGTAGACTTCGGGGAGGAGGGATGCAGGAATGTCGAGCCTTTCGAGGAGGGCATCGTCCCAGCGCTTGTCGAAAATGTTGTATACGAGCGAGCGGGAGGCGTTGCTGTAATCGGTGACGTGGACGCCGCATAATTTGTACAGGAGCCAGGCGTCTACCGTGCCGAAGTAAAGGTCGCCGTGCTCAGCTCGATCACGAGCGCCATCAACGTTGTCCAGGAGCCATTTGATCTTGGTGCCGGAGAAGTAGGGGTCGATCACCAGTCCTGTGCGCGACCGAAACTCCGCTTCCAGCCCCGCTGATTGAAGGGCGGCGCAGGTGTCAGTGGTGCGGCGGTCCTGCCAAACGATGGCGTTGGAGATCGGTCGTCCGGAGCGGTCCCAGATGATCGTGGTCTCACGCTGGTTGCTGATGCCAATCGCGGCGATGTCCGACGCGCTTACCCCGGCCAGTATCAGGGCGTCGCGAGCGGTCGCCGACTGACTCTGCCAGATATCTTCGGGGTCCTGCTCCACCCAGCCCGGTCTGGGGTAGTGGATCGGGAACTCCTGTTGCGCAGTGGAAACGATCTCGCCGGCGTGGTTGAAGAGGATGGCGCGGGAGGACGACGTGCCCTGGTCGAGGGCGAGAACGAAATCGGGCATGGCGGGCAAAGGTTAGCACCGGTCGCGAGGGGTGTCGAGTGAAACGGGCCGATGGACAGGCGATCTAGGGCCGTTGGTCAGGTACGTCGCCGTGATGCTATGTCTTAAGGTGAGCGGTGGATGAAAGGAGGCCAACGATGACGCAAGAGGTAGAGGAGTATGCTGGCGGGCGAGTGGCGGCCGATATCATGACGCGCCCGGTTGTTGCAGCAGGGCGTACGACGACCGCGCGCGATCTGGCTATCCAGATGTTCCTGGGCGGGTTCAGTGGAATGCCCATCACCGAGCGGGACGGTACGATCGTTGGGATCGTAACGGAGTTTGACGTGATCCGAGCGATACGCTCCGGTAAGCCGGTCGAGACGACGCTGGCCGAAGACATCATGAGCCGCGACGTGATCTCGGTTGACGTTGAGGCTCCGATCGATGACATCGTTGAGATATTCGAGCGCGAGAAGATCCTGCGC
>JBDSHD010000219.1:0-4081 GCA_039918655.1 Dehalococcoidia bacterium
AGAAATACCGCGACTACAAGACTCACATGAATCATCCCGCCCGAACTATGGGTGTCGCACTTCCAGATGGGCGCGTAGCCTACCCGGATATCGTTGTTGTTCAACACCCGGAGAACAACTGCAAGACCGTCGCTGAAGTCGAAACGAACGAGAGTGTGAGGGAAGCGGTCGCGCGGTGGGAATGGGCTCCGTACGCGGAATTAGCCCCTTTGTACCTGTACGTGCCTGTGGGGAAGGGCGATGAAGCCCTCGCTCTCTGCCGCCAATTGGAGATCCCGGTGGCGGGCGTACGAACCTGGCGTTACATCGCCGGCTACGAAGACCCTGAGATCAACGACGTCTAGAAGCGCCCACCCGCCAAGGGAATAAACCGCCCGCGAGCAGGGTTGCCAGCCACATCGCCTATTTCAGAGGGGATTCCCGCCCGCGGGCCGGTTTGTGCAACGATGCGCATCGTTGCACCGAAGATACGTGAGCCGATACCGCCCCGGATTGACGGTTCGGCGGTGGGTCAGCCGTGTACGGCTTCTACGACCAAAGTCATCGTGCCCGCAGGCACGTCCACGTTCACCTCATCACCCGCTGTGGCGTTGATCAACGCCTTTCCGACCGGGGACACACTGGATATCTTGCCCTCAGCCGCGTTGGCCTCCGTCGGACCGACGATTGAGTACTCGGTTATCTTCTCGCTACCAAGGTTCTTCACCCGGACTTTGCTGCCGACGCGCACCCGGCCGGTCTGCAAGGCGCCGTCGACGATCACGGCGCGTTTCAGCATTGCTTCGATCTCACGGATGCGCGCCTCGATGTGCCCCTGCTTCTCCTTCGCCGCATCGAGGGGCGAATTTTCGCGAAAATCCTTGTCCTGCATCGCCGTGCCGATATCCTGACGAATGGAGATTCGGTCTTCCATCAGCGATGCTAGCTCGGTCTCTAAGGCGGCGATTCCGTCCGCCGTCAGTTCAACAGTCGTTTGCGAGGCGCTTTCTACTCTGGCGCCACCGGATCGCGGCATCTTCTTTAGTCGCAGGTGGGGTGCCAGGCTCTGTTCCGCGTAGCCCTTCCCCTTAAGCCAGATAAGGAACTTGCGGATGTGCTCCGCTCGGCGCGTGTTGTCCGGGTTCGCGGGGCCCATTGATTCCGCGTAAGTTGCAACGTCGTGCCCGCGCAGGTTCGAAGTGTCCCTACTGGCCCCGTACCAACCTGAAAACTTGCGCAGTTCAACCAACGTTGGCCCCCGGGAGCCCTTCTTGGCGAACTCCGGCGAATCCAAATATTCTTCGACCGCGGATCCCACAGTGCTACTCGCCATAAGTTCCACTCTATATACGCGCATCGACACAAGTCAACGCGGGAGATGCCACAGGCTAGTTCTTGCGGTCGTTCTGGAGATAGCGGATATCTCTGCGCGCCTTCGCGTCAGACAGGAAGCGCGCGAGTCCTCGATCGATGGAAGCGGGAGTGGGATGCTCGCTCTGAAGCGAGTCATATGCCTCAAGGGCAGTGATCAATAAGGGCTCAAGCCGGCCGCGGTACGCCACATGCTCGCGCAGGACGTCATCAAGGGTGCGGCCCTCGTCAATACAGGCTGAGAGCGCCTCTTCAAGTACCTGTTCCAGCTCTTTCTCTCGCATAAGCCGCGGGCTGCCTTTTCGGCTGCCCCATCATCTCCCTTAACTTGGCGATGGCCTTGTGTTGTATTACTTTAACGTTTCCGTCGCCCTTGCCCATCGCTCTGGCGGTTTCCGCCACCGTCAATCCGGCGCCGAACCGGAGTGCGATCACCTGGCGCTGAGCGTCCGGTAACTTCTGCGCCGCTGCCATCACTTCTCTCACCGCCAGCCGGCTCTCCACCAGGATTTCCGGGCCGTCGGCGTCAGTGGCGTAGATATCCGTCAACTGTATCGACTTGCCTCGTGAGGTTTCCTTGCGCCGTTTGCTGATCACGGCGTTGTGAGCTATCCGGAAAAGCCATGCGGAGAAAGGGGCTTCGCGCCACTGGAAGCGGTCGATCGCCTCCAGGACTTTCATGAAAACCTCTTCAGCAAGGTCCTCGGCGTCGTATTGGTTGCCCGTGCGGGCAAGTATGTAGCGATACACCCGAGGGAAATAGAGAAGATACAACTCAGACAGCGCCCGCTCGTCACCAGTACGCGCGGCGTCCACAATCTGGCGGTCACTCTGAGTCGGAGAGTTACCGATAGGGCTCACGGGGTTTCCTCCCTAAGCCCCCCCGTATGCAGTTGGTGGTTGCGCCCCGTATCTTACCCTATATTCTCGGTCTTATCTAGTAACGCCTTCGAGGACCTGAAGTTACCCACAAACTGCTCCTGTAGACCCCTCCGGCGTCAACGGACGTATTATCCCTTGTCAGTTGTTTGTTATCCTGAATCACGATGAGATTCCCTGAGCTTTCGCGGATAGATCGCACCTTGGCTACCGGCGTTGGTATCAGCCTCATGTCGCTCGTCCTCCTCATGGCGGGCCTTTATTTCGTCGTCAGTGCGCTTACGGACGATCCCGCCGGTCTTCCAGCAGAGGGAAGTATTGAGGATATCCTCGCAGGTTCAGAGGCTGGCGTCCCAGTCTCGGGTGCTCCGGCGAGTCCCGTCCCGCAGGGTCCACGGCCCACTCGCCTCGGCATCCCAGGGATCTTCATCGATGCGCCGGTTTCCGCGACAGGTTTCGAGCCCGGCACCAATCAGCCTGATGTACCCAACCGGGCGGACTTGATCGCCTGGTACGACTTCACGCCCACACCGGGCATGGGGAGCAACGCCGTCTTCTCCGGCCATGTTGATTGGCAAACGCCCGAAGGCTCACCGATCCCTGGGGTCTTCTATCGCTTGCGAGAACTCAAGATCGGGGATTCGGTGACTATCTCCCTGGATGACGAACGGACGCTAGAATACCGCGTCACCGGCAACATTGCCTCCGACTACGATGACCCCAATCTCGTGCGCCTCATGGGAGCCACGAAGAAAGACGTCGTCACCCTCATCACATGTGGCGGCACCTGGGTTCCGGATGGTAGCAAAGAGAACGGTGGCAATTACAGTCACCGCGTCCTCGTGAGGGCGGAACTAATCCCTGCGCCCGCAGCTGCCGGGATTATTCCCTAGCCGAAAACCGGCGCCGCGAAAGAACTGGAGCCCGGGCCATAAAGCGGGTCAGCAGTGTTCGGGCCAGTCCGAGTCGCCGCTTCCCATTGCTGGCTTAGCTCGCCCATGACGTGCCACCAGCCAGAACTCACCTCAATTGGGGCAGGCGGTGGAGGTGGCGCGGGAGTCGGTGTTGGCGCCGGTGTCGGCGTGGGCGCCGGCGTTGGTGCCGCTGTTGGCGCAGGAGGCGGAGGCGGCACGTATGGCGCAGGTGTCGGCGCGGGTGGCGGTGGCGGTGGCGGTGGCGGCGGCGGTGCGCCGCCCACGCCGCCGAACTCCGTGGCCCAGTACCACCCGAAGCTCGACCCCGCGTCGTAGGAGCGGGCGATGCCGATGGCGGCGAACTGCGGGCTGAGCATGTTTGCGTTGTGCCCGGGTGAGGCCTTCCAGAGATCGAAGGCGGCCTGGGCGCCTACCGTCCCCGTCACTAGATTCTCACCGCGCCAGGTGTTGTACGCGTATCCCAGTTGGTCCATCCGAGTGAAGGGGTCGCGGCCCAGCGAGTCTGTATGACTGAAGTAATTGTTCGTGGCCATGTCGTTCGCCATCCAGCGAGCCACGACGTTTAGCTGATCATTCAGGGCCAGCGGGCCAAGACCGTTCTGCGCGCGGTAATTGTTTATCAGAGTCAGGAAAGAGGATTCTTCGCCATCAAGAGCGTGGGCGCTGGGGGTCGAAGAGAATGTTCGCGTGATCGAGGCGAACACAAGGAGCACAGACAAAAAGAGGAGGATTCGCGTGACGTTCCACGCCGCGCGCACCCCACCGCCACCAGAACGCATATACTTCACTCCAGATCCCCGGCCGCCCGTAGGCGGGTTTGTCTGGGTGAGAGGCCAACCGGGCCTCACCCACCCATCTCACTGCCGATTGCAGTGGTTCAGACGGGGGGCACAGCAGGTCGTTACCCATGCGTTCCA
>JBDSHD010000220.1:0-9783 GCA_039918655.1 Dehalococcoidia bacterium
ACCACCTTTGCGTCGAGGTCGATTGACTGGACGACGTCGTCTATTGCTGGGATGAGGAGCTCGCCGCGAGGGCCTTTGACGACGAAGATGTCGTTACTCCCGGTGGCGAAAATGTCGGTGATCTCGCCGATGGGGTCGCCGTCGGTGGAGACGACGTTGAGGCCGATTAGCTGGAAGCGGTAGTAGCGGTCTTCGCCGGCGGGGCCGAGGTCGGCTTCGGCGAGGATGAGGTACTGGCCGCGATGGGCGGTGGCGGTCTCACGGTCGTTGATCTCGATGAGCTTGAGGCGGAGCTGTCGCCCAGAGGTGTTGACGCGCTCGATGATGCAGGTTGAGCCAGCGAGCTGGACGGTTAGGCCGCTGCGGAACCGATCGAGGTCCGCCAGCGGCTCGATCTTGAGGTCGCCACGGACGCCCCAGGGGCCGAGAACACGGCCGACGGCGACGAAGCCGTCCGGGACCTCGCCCCGGATCACGTCCGGAGCAGGATCAGTCGTCGTCGTCTCTTGAGTCGTCGTTATCGTCGCTGTGGCTGTCGTCGTCTTCGTTACTGTCGTCGTTGTCGCCTTCGTCCTCGTTGACGTTGTTGGCGGGTCCGCTGTCGTTGCCGGTGGGTCCGTCGTCGTCCCCGTTGACGCTGTCGTCGGTGGCGTCGCCGGCAGGTACATCGCTGTCCCTGCTGACGTTGTCATCGTCGCGGTGATCGCTTGCGGGTCCGTTGTTGTCCTCGGGCTCGTCGTCATCGTGGTGGTCGCCACCGTCCCCGTGATCGTCGCCCCCGTGATCATCGTCGCCGCGGTCGTAGCCTCCACGGCTGACGCGGTCGTCGCGGCGGACATCGTCACCGATCTCAAGGACGGCGCGGGCGCCCCGGCGGATGGCTGCGACTTTGAGGAGGGTGCGCATAGCGTTGGCGACGCGGCCTTGCTTGCCGATAACGCGGCCCATGTCACCGTCCGCGACCTTCAGGCGGTAGACGATGTGGTCATCAGCGTCTTCTTCGGTTACGACAACCGCGTCCGGGTTGTCGACGATGGAGCGGGCCATGAATTCGATGAGATCTTTCATTGCGGGTACCTCGGAGTTTAGTCGGTGGTTTCGGTGTCCTCGGTTGGGGTTTCGGCTTCTTCGGGTGGCTCAGCAGGCGCAGCCTCGGCAGTCGCTTCGTCCGCGGTCGCCTCAGGCTCAGCGGCAGGCTCTTCCGGCGCGGCGGCTTCGGCGACTGGCTCTTCCGGCGCGGCGGCCTCGACAGCCGGTGCGGCGGCGGCCACGGGAGCAGGGGCATTAGCTTCTACCTCGGCTCCCTTCTTGCCCTTCTCGGCGCGCGGCACTTCCTTGCCCTTGTAGATCACGGGCGCCTTACCGGCCTTCTCCATGACGCCGGCCCTCGTGAGCAGCTTGGCTGCGGTCTCGGAAGGCTGGGCGCCTACCTGGAGCCAGTGCACGATCCGGTCTTCCTTGAGCGTGACGGTGGCCGGGTTGGTGAGGGGGTCGACGTGGCCGACGATCTCGACGTGCGCGCCATCGCGCGGGTTCCGTTTGTCGGTGACCACGAGGCGGTAAGAAGGTTGTTTCTTCTTACCTACCCTTGATAAGCGAATTCGTAGCAACTAGCACCTCCGTAGTAGTGGTATAGGGGGATTCATGGTTACCGGAGTAACGGCGAGATGTTGGGGCCGCGGCCGGAGCTGATCATCTGTAGTACTTTCTTGGCTTCCTTGAACTGCTTGAGGACGCGGTTGACGTCGGCGGGTTGAGTACCGCTCCCCATGGCTATACGGCGCCGCCTGCTGCCGTCAATGATGTCTGGACTGCGTCGCTCTTCCTTTGTCATAGCGTAGATTATCGCTTCGACGCGGCCAAAGTAACTCTCGTCCATGTTGTCGAGGTCGAGCTGCTTCTTGATCTGGCCGATACCGGGCAGGAGGCCCATGAGCTGGTTGAGGGGGCCCATCTTCTTGATCCGCTGGTATTGGCCGAGGAAGTCGTCCAGGGTGAGGTCGCCCTTTTTCATCCGGTCGGTCAGGGACTGGGCTTCTTCCTCTGTAATCTCGGACTTGGCCTTCTCGATGAGGGTGAGCATGTCGCCCATGCCGAGAATGCGAGAGGCGAAGCGGTCGGGGTAGAAGGGTTCGAGGGCGTCGGCCTTCTCGCCGGCGCCGACGAACTTGATGGGTACGCCGGTGACAGCGCGGATGGAGAGGGCGGCGCCACCGCGGGCGTCGCCATCGAGCTTGGTGAGGATCAGGCCGGTGAGCGGGATGGTCTTGTTGAACTGCTCCGCCGCGTTGACGGCCTCCTGGCCGGTCATGGCGTCCGCGACGAGGAGTACTTCGGTGGGGTTCAGGATCTTGTGGAGCGCGATAAGGTTGGCGGCGTCATCACCTTCGAGGGCAACGTGACCAACGGTGTCGACGATGACGTAAGAGGAGCTGAGGTTGTGCGCCTCTGCGAGGCCCTTCTTGGCCATCTCTTCCGGCTTTACGGCGCCGGTCTCGGCGACCACGGGGATGTTGAGCTGCTTGCCGAGGGACTGAAGCTGCTCGCCGGCGGCCACACGGCCCGGGTCAGCGCCGACCATGAGGGGGCGCTCGCCGTTGCGGCGGAGGTGAAGGGCAAGCTTGCCTGCGGTGGTAGTCTTGCCGGACCCCTTGGGGCCAACGAGCATGATGACAGTGGGAGGCTTGTTTGACTTTTCGAGTTTGGCAGCGCCGCCACCGAGCACTTCGACGAGCTGCTGGTTGACGACGTCGATGATCTGCTGGCCGGGCGAAAGGCTGGTCAGGACCTTCGATCCGAGCGCGCGCTCGCGGACGCCGGCGACGAAGTCCTTGACGACCTTGTAGTGGACATCTGCTTCGAGAAGTGCGAGCCGGACTTCACGGAGGGCCTCGTCGAGGTCCTTCTCCGTGACGGTGCCGCGGCCGCCGAGCTTCTTGAAAACGCCCTGTAGCTTATCGCTGAGAGTGTCAAACATATCTACAAACGATGATTGTACTTCAGCAAGGTATTACAACCAATGGATGCGAGTTAAGCTGGCCTACTGGCCGAGTACCCGCTTCATGGCCGCGTCCATTTCCTCGTAGGACGCTATGCCGTCGAACTTCGCGGCGACGCTGCCGTCCGAGCCGACGATGAAGACCCACGGCTCTGTCTGGAGGCGCCACTCATTGACGGTGGGGACCAGGCAGGCCGCGATCGACTCGCAGCTCCCATCACGCATCCGGCTCACGTCGTAGGGTTCGATGTGGATGAAGTTGGCCTGCCCTTCGTAGGCGGTGTTCAGATCGTCGAAGATGCCCTTAACCGGGCCGCAGATCTGTGACTGGCAGAATGCGGGCGTGACGAAGGCGACGACGGTGGGTTTACCGGAGGCGACGGCCTCGGCGACCGTCATCTCGTGCTGGGTCGGGTTCGGGACCTCGGAAGTGTCCAGGAGCGAGAGGTCCACGCCGCTGGATGTCGTCGGCTGCTCGCTGAGTGGAGCTGCCTCACCTAAGGCGAGCCCGGCGGCCGTCGCGTTCACACTGAACGTGGGCCGGACCGGGCCGATGTCGCGCCCGTCGGCAGTCTTGCCGGTGACGACGATGCCCCAGTCGCCGGTGCGGTCAAAGTTGACGTAGGTGACGTAGGCGCCGGTCTCGCCCGCCTCGTGTGTCTCGACGACGCCATCCTCGTGTGTGTGTGTGTAGTTCTTGGTGAGCGTGATCGCATCGGGGTCTGCCTCGAACGCCGGGGTGCCCTCTTCGGTGTCGAAGCAGAGGAACTGCAGGTGGACATCTGCGCCGGTCAGTGCCTGTTGGGTCCCCTGGTCGATCAGTCCGATGACGAAGCGGTTTTCGCCCAGCGCCAGATCGGAGGAGATGACGAGTGGCAGGACCTCATCCTCGATCGGCTCGTGTACGACTTCAGCTGAGCAGTTGGCGCCGGCGCCGCTGGCGGACGGCGCCGGGGTGATCGCGTCCTCGTCTCCACTGCCACTACTGCAGGCGGCCAGCAGTAGGGCAGTCCCAATGATCAGCAGTGCTAATAAACGTGTCATAAGAGGGGCGCACCAAGGAATACGGCTGGATCGGGCTTCCGGATGGTTGTGCATGTTAGATTCCCCGTGAGTCGATCAGCATACAGAGGTCGGCCACCCGGCAGGAGTAGCCCCACTCGTTGTCGTACCAGGAGACGACCTTCACGAGGTCGCCGTCGAGCACGAGGGTGCTGAGCGAATCGACAATCGAGCTTCGCGGGTCGCCCCGGAAGTCCGTTGAGACGAGCGGCAGGTCGGTGTAGCCGAGGATCCCGCGCATAGACTCGGCGGCAGCGTCGCGGAAGGCTTCGTTGACCTCGTCCTTCGTCACGGGACGGGCGAGGGTGGCCACGAAGTCGCAGACGGATACCGTGGGCGTGGGCACGCGGAAGGCCATCCCGTCCAGCCGCCCCTTCAGCTCTGGCATCACGAGCGTGACCGCCTTGGCGGCGCCCGTGGTCGTGGGGATGATGTTCTGACCGGCCGACCGGGCGCGCCGGAGGTCGCTGTGGACCGTGTCATTGATCACCTGGTCGTTGGTGTAGGCGTGGATGGTGGTCATGAAGCCCTTCTCGACGCCGAACGCGTCGTGGAGGACTTTGACGACGGGTGCGATGCAGTTGGTGGTACAGGAGGCGTTGGAGATGACCGCGTGTTGCTTTGGGTCGTACCGGTCGTCGTTCACGCCGAGGACGACGGTGAGGTCCTCGTTGGAGGCCGGGGCGCTGATGATCACTTTCTTCGCGCCGCCACCGTCGATGTGACCGCGGGCCTTGGTAGCGTCTGTGAAGAAGCCGGTGGACTCGACCACGAGGTCGATGCCCTCACCGCCCCAGGGAATGGCTGCCGGGTCGCGCTCTTTGAACACCTTGATGGTGTTGTTGTCGACGCGAATTTGATCGTCCGTGGCGCTGATATCGCCGGAGAACTGGCCGTAGGTGCTGTCGTACTTCAGGAGGTGGGCGTTGGTGCGGGGGTCGGTGAGGTCGTTGACGGCGACGACCTGGAGCTTGTCCGGGTGAAGGTCGTGGATCGCCTTGTAGACCTGGCGACCGATGCGGCCGAAACCGTTGATTCCGATGCGTAGGGGCATGTTCGTGGTGACTCCTTCTTCGTTCTCGGGGCTGAATTCAGTATATAGCCGCCCCAGATACGGGAAAGAGTGCGAACGGCCGGAGCGAGGCGGCTCCGGTGGTCAGGGCGTTACGGGCCTCGCGCGTGATTGATGAGAACCTGAGCCGGTTCGTTAGCTGGCGCGCGCGTGTTGGTATGCGGCGGCGAGTTCGTCGTCGCGGAGGATGTTGCGGAGGTTGGACAGGGCGCGGAACTGGATGACACGGACGGCGCCGACGGACTTGCCGAGGACCTGGGCGACGGTGCTGTACGGGAGGTCGTCCATGA
This sequence comes from Dehalococcoidia bacterium, assembly GCA_039918655.1. Taxonomy (GTDB): domain Bacteria; phylum Chloroflexota; class Dehalococcoidia; order SM23-28-2; family RBG-16-64-32; genus DATKKM01. Next base: position 5,423 of record JBDSHD010000220.1, read on the forward strand.
ACCGCATCACGATCACCTGACGTTGCTCAAGGGGAAGGGTTCGCACCTTTTGCCAGACGTGGTCGCCTTCGGACTTCATCGTGCAGCATGTCTCTGGTGAGGTCAGGGCGTCGTCGTCCTCGAGCGTCTCAGGGAGTTGAGCGTGGCGGCCGTTCTTCTGGGCCTTGCGGTAGTTAATGGCGAGATTGGCGGTTATCCTCAGGAGCCAGGCAACGAACGGAACGCCTCTGTCTTCATAGCGGGGCATGGCTTCCATTGCTCGCAAGAACGCCTGCGCTGTCAGGTCCTCAGCGAGCGGAACCTCGCCGGTGAGGAAATAGGCGTGGCGGAAGACGCGCACAGCGTGCTCCTCATACAGGCGTCCAAACGCCTCTTTGTCGCCGCTTTTCGCTCTCGCGATCAGCTCTGATTCGTCGGTCAGGACAGAGGTTGACCGAAGCATTTTTACCCTCCCCTGGGCTCTAGCACTGCGGTTTACCTCTGAAACCCCCCATTGCTTGTCCAGTTTGGAGGACAGACTATCCGTTTGGTGATCTACCGGCATAGATTGCCTGCGGCCTTATTGCGGGATTTCAGGTTAATTAACAGTTTAGCTTGATATAATATGCACGTCAAGTCTTTCTGCAACAAATAATGCTGAATTGCAATTCTATTGTCGGCCATTGACTTACGTTTGTTGGCTATCCTAATAATGTGCCGGAGCCCGCTGTCTGCTCGTTGTGGCGGGACATAACAGTATCGCGAAAGGGGATCTGTGGTATGGAGTTCAAGGAAGTCGTCGGAACGCGCCGTTCCATCCGGTTCTTCGACCCGGACAAGCCGGTTGAGCGCGACAAGATCCAGGTGATCCTCGAGACCGCGAGGTTGGCCTCTTGTGCCGTGAATGCTCACTGGTTGCGTGCGGTAGTGGTGGAGCGTGACAAGCTGCCTCCGGAGAAGCTACAGATGCTGAAGACGCCGGTGGCGGCGCTGGCCCTGGACATGGCGCCGGTGCACATCTACTTCTTTGTGGACCTCGGCGTCGTCAACCGGATCAAGGGCTCAAGGTTGAAGGAGCTGGTGGACACGGGAGCGCTGGCGCCGACGCATGGCTGGAGCCACAAATTCGTGGACGACTTCGTGTATCCGCAGATCCTGGAACCGATGACGAAGAACCTGGAAGGCTACATCGCCGCAGCCTGCGCGGACGCCGGCGGCGCGGCCCAGAACGCTCTCCTGGCGGCCTTCGATGAGGGCCTCGGCGCTTGCCTGAACACCCCGAACCCGATGCTGACCAAGCAAGTGTTCGGAGTGCCGGACGACTGGATCTCGCTCTGGGTGCTGCTGGTTGGTTACCCGGCCGAATCTAAGGAGGCTGGTGGCCAGCGCCCCAGGCCTGATTTCGAAGAACTCTACTTCGACGGCGAGTACCCGAAGCCGTTCAAGCGCGACCCTGCGGTTGTCGAGCGGCTGAAGGCCGCGAAGATGATCCAGGCGCCAGCGCCGCTCCCTGGCCGGACGGAGGAGATCCGCCGGTTGGCTGAACAGTACGACCTGCCGATGTGACGACGGTGCCACAAGACATCGCCGAGTATGAGACTGTCCGCCAATGGGCGAAAGGGCTGGCCGAGCAGTGGGGAGAAACGCCGGAGATGGTTCAGCGGTGCGCGACCCTCCAGTCGTTTGTGGAGCTCGTTGGCAAGGACCCTGACACCATCATCGCTGACTGTACGCGCGAGGTTGAGAGCGGCAAGCGGATCCGGATCAAAGCGCGGCGGGAATACTCAGCGAAGATCGAAGAGTTCCAGTTAACGGTCGAAGGCGAACCGCGCAAGCAATCGAAGGCGGCGAATTACGTTCGAAGCTTCTTCATCCACAACGGGATTTTCATGCAGGCCGGAGTGTCTGGCTAGCGCGCCTCTTCTACCTAGCCGACCACCCAGGCCCCAGAGGGCAGCTTCGTAGCGTGTATACAACTGTCAAGATGATTGACACCGGGTGCGGACGGTACTGACAATCGCGGTGATCGATGCATATTGGAGACCCTCGGCAGTTCAGCAGACGTCGCTTTCTTGAGCGGGCTGGCTACCTTGGACTGGGGATGCTGGCGTGGACGGCCTGCGGCAGCGACGAAGAGCGGCCACAGACCACACTGGACAAGACGATCACCCTCGACGACGAGGGCAACCTTGTCTCCGGTCCGGGCGAGCCTTACGTGGTGAGAGCCGAGCTGGCACCGGCGCAGCCAGGGCGGGAGAGCCGGCGCCGAGCGCTGATCGCCCTTCACCATCTCTCAGACTTCCGAATTATCGACGAAGAGTCGCCGCTTCGCTACGAGTGGTCGGACGATTGTGATCCACCTCAGGACGCCACGGCGTTCCGGCCCCAGGAGGCCCTCAGCGTGCAGGCCGCGGCTGCGCTCATTGTCGCCGCCAACGCGGTGCCGGTCAGCCCGCTAACAAGCCGGGCGGTGGACCTGGCATTTCACACCGGGAACGCCACAAATAATGCGCACTTCAATGAGCTGCGTTGGTTCATGGACTTGATGGATGGCAAGCCGGTCTACCCGGACAGCGGAGCGATCGGGTACCAGGGTGTCCAGACGGAGTCGCCAGTACCTGCTTACGGCGACCTGCTAGAGCAAGCACAGCGGCCGTTCACGCCGAAGGGCCTGGCGTTCCCCTGGTACACAGTGGTTGGCAACCGTGACGTCCTTGTGGAAGGTAACTTCGCGGCCGGCGAGCGAGCGACGCGGTTCGCCGTGGGCGCCCAGAAGCTGATGAAGCTGGGCCCGGACGCGCTCAGCGAGGCGTGCTCCACCGCCGGCGCGCCCGGCTCACTGACATCGGCCGCGATCTTCAGCGATCCGGAGACAGTGATTCGCGGCGTCGGCTCGGACAGCAATCGCCGAGTGCTCGCGCCGCAGGACTGGATGGCAGAGCACTTCGCGAGTGAGCCAATTCCAGGGCCAGCCGGTCACGGGTTCGCACCAGAGGACGTGGAGTCAGGCAAGGCGTATTACGTGCACGATAGGGGCGCCGTCGTCTTCATCGTCCTGGACACTGTGAACAGGGCGGGATTCTCAGACGGAAGCCTGGATGCGAAGCAGTTCAAGTGGCTGGAGGAGCAGCTGGCAGCGCGAAGCAGCGAATACTACGACGAGAAAGGGAGCCTTGTCGCCACGGCGAACCAGGACCGGCTAATCGTCATCGTCAGCCACCATCCTCCGGAGAAGATGCTCAACCCGTTCGGGGCGGCGGGAGGGGAGAAGCGATTCGTCGGCAATGACCTGGAGGACAAGCTGCACCGGTTTCCCAACGTTGTCCTGCACATCGCGGGTCACGTTCTTCAACAGCGCATCACGGCGAAGCCCGACCCGGGGGAGACGGGCCGCGGATCGTACTGGCAGGTGACGACGGGTGGGCCGCTGGATTCGCCGATGCAAGGACGGCTGCTGGAGATAGCCGACAACAAGGACGGCACGGTGTCGATCTTCTCGACGGTGTACGACTCGTCCGCGCCGCTCAAGCCGGGGGATGCTGAGGACCCGACGCCAGAAGATGAACAGAACCAGGTGTTGCTGGCCAGCGTGGCGCGCCAGCTCGCGGCTGAAGACCCTCAGGCCGACCCACAGGCGCAAGGTCTGCAGCCGAGCGACCGGAACGCGGAGCTGATCATAGCCGCGCCCTTCGCCCTGGCGATGCTGCCGACGCCGACGACGGCGGCCGAACCGCCCGAATAGGGGACGGACATCGGGTAAAGAAAAGAGGGGCCTCCGAAAGGCCCCTCTACTCGTTCTGCTAAGTCAGTCTAGGACGATCCGCTGCTGCGGCTGCGCATGAACAGCAGGCCGCCACCGGCCGCTGCCAAACCAACGATACCTGCGATGACGATGAAGATCACCGGGGATGAACCGCCATCGTCGCCGCCTCCGTCGGTAGATCCGCCACCAGTGGTGTCGCCCGTCCGCCAGCAGTTAGGGCAGGCCGCTTCGCTCGGCGGCTCGCCGGGCTCGCCGCCGCCTGTACCGATGTCGACGACGATCTCCGGGTTGGTGCCTAAAATTTCACCGTCATCGGTGTCGGGGCTCGGGTCGCAGTCGTCGCCGAGGCCGTCCTTGTCCTCGTCGGCCTGGTTGGTCTCGCCTTCAGCCTGCCCGTTAGGGTCGAGCGGACAGTTGTCCTGGCGGTTCAGGTAACCGTCGAGGTCCTCGTCCGCGTTCGTGCCACCGGACTCGGAGTCGTCGTTGGGGTCGCACGCCTGGTCAAGTCCGTCGGCGTCAAGGTCGCCGTCCAGGGGAATGCGGGGGTTGCCCACATTGGGCTCCAGGGCGCAGGTGTCCAGCGCGTTCTCGTAGCTGTCGCCGTCGGCGTCGAACTGGC
>JBDSHD010000221.1:0-5714 GCA_039918655.1 Dehalococcoidia bacterium
CTTGGAAAAGCGCCAGACCGTGATGTCGATCATGGCCGGCGTCCCCATCGCCACGATCAGTGAACGACTCAAGCACAACCAAGTGATCCGCGCCATCCCCAACACCCCCGCGACCGTCGGCGAGGGCATGACCGTCTGGACCGCCACTTCATCGGTGAAGTCCACCACGCGTGAAAGCGTCCGCATGCTGCTTCGCGTCCTCGGCAAGGAGATCTACGTCGACGCCGAGAAGTACCTCGACATGGCAACGGCTGTCAGCTCCAGCGGTCCCGCCTACGTATTCCTCGTCATGGAGGCGATGATCGACGCCGCCGTCCACATCGGGCTCCGCCGCGAAATGGCCGTGCCCATGGTCATCCAGACTTTCCTCGGCTCCGCCCACTACGCCACCGAGAGCGGCCGTCACCTATCGGAGCTGCGAAACCAGGTTACATCCCCCGGCGGCACCACCACCGAGGGCCTACTCGCCCTGGAGGAAGCCGGCCTGCGCGCTGCTTTCGTTCACGCCGTCGAAGCAGCATACCTCAAGGCTCAGGAACTGGGAGGCTAACCATCGAAGCGCTCGGCATGTTCATCCAGATCCTCGCCTACATCCTGATCGTCGCCCTGTTCATCCGGATCATCCTCTCCTGGACCGGCATGAACCCGGAGAACCCCATCGCCGTCGTCGTCCATGAAGTCACCGAGCCCATCCTGGCGCCCATCCGTTCCTTCATGCCGCGCATGGGCATGTTCGACCTCTCGCCCATGCTCGCTATGTTTATCCTGTTCGCGCTCGCGAGGGTCGGCGCTGAGCTAGCGGCTTGACGCGTTACTCATTTAGCAAATATGTTCTATTTTGTGCCAAAGACCGATTGCCACCCGCTCACTGAACGTTGATACGATGCGTGCAATTGAACGCGAAATAGCAGCAGGAGAAATTTAATGAGCGCAGCAAACGGAGCCCGGAAGAACGGTGACGCAACAGACGAGCGATTGAAGGCACTTGAACTCGCGATCGCTAAGATCGAGAAGGATTTCGGCCGCGGCTCCATCATGCGTCTCGGCGAAGCCAGCAACCGCATGACCGTCGAGACCATCCCCACCGGCTCCCTCGCCCTTGATGTCGCACTTGGCGCCGGCGGCATCCCCCGCGGGCGCATCACCGAGATATACGGTCCCGAGATGGCCGGTAAATCCACCGTCGCTATGCACATCATCGCCCAGGCGCAGAAGCTCGGCGGTCTCGGTGCTTACATCGACGTTGAGCACGCCATGGATCCCACATTTGCCGATTCGATCGGCATCAACATTGAAGATCTCCTCATCTCCCAGCCGGACACCGGTGAACAGGCAATGGAGATCTGCGAAGCGCTGGTCCGCTCCAACGCCGTCGACGTCATCGTCATCGACTCCGTCGCCGCCCTCGTTCCGCGCGCCGAGATCGAAGGGGACATGGGTGACTCGCTCCCCGGCCTCCAGGCCCGCCTCATGTCCCAGGCCCTCCGCAAGCTCACCGGCGCCATCTCTCGCTCCCGCACGGGTGTTATCTTCATCAACCAGCTCCGCGAAAAGATCGGCGTCGTCTTCGGCAACCCCGAGGTCACTCCCGGCGGCCGCGCTCTCAAGTTCTACAGCTCCGTCCGGATTGAACTCCGCCGGGTCGAACAACTCAAAAGCTCCGGCACCGTCATTGGCAGCCGGGTCCGCGCCAAGATCGTGAAAAACAAAATCGCGCCACCGTTCCGCACTGCGGAATTCGACATCATCTTCTCCGGACCCCAGATCGGCATCAGCCGCGAGGGCGACATCCTCGACCTCGGCACGGACGCCGAGATCGTCAAGAAGCAGGGCGCCTTCTACTCCTACAGCGATCACAAGTTCGGCCAGGGACGGGAGCAAGCCAAGGAGTTCCTTCGCGCTCACCCCGGGATCGCCCTCGAGATCGAGGAACTCATCCGCGCGAAGACGACCGTGACAACAGCCGCTCCAGCAGATTCAGTCGCCGTTTACGCGGGCGCCGACGACGAGGGCGAAGAGTAGACCTCGGTGCCCCCGACGACCGCACGCATCATTTCGATAGACCGCCCAACACGAAAGCGCTATTACGACGTCACTCTTGACCGGGGTGACGTCGTTAAATTGAGTCCGGAAATCCTCGCCCAGACCGCACTCCGACCGGGGCAGGAACTCTCGGAGGATCAGTTGCGAGACGTCCAGGAGCGCGAGGCGCGATACCGGGCGGTGACCAGCGCACTCCGCCTCCTGGCCTACCGGCAACGCAGCGAGAAAGAAATACGCGACGCCCTCCGCCGCCGCTCAACCCCGGAGGATGTAATCGAAGAGACGATTGCCCGCCTGCAAAGCGCGAAGTTCATCGACGATGCTGCTTTCGCTGGAAACTACGTGGAGGCACGCGATCAAGCGAGCCCTCGCGGTAGGCGCCTTCTTGCAGCCGAACTGGCCGCCAAGGGCATCGGCAAGCCAGAACGCGAGCAGTCACTCTCGTCAGTGGACGAGACCGGCGCAGCCTACCGCGCCGCTCAAAAGCGCGCCCGCTCACTCGCTTCCGCTGCCTTCCCCGACTTTCAGCGACGCCTCGGCGATTATCTTCTGCGCCGCGGTTTCAACTACGAGACGGCGCGGCGCACTGTTCGGCAGATCTGGTCCGAAACCCACTCCTACGACCCGTCAGGCCCGCCAGGCGACGACTGACTTAGACCGGCGCCGCGTGTACCGCATTCTTGACACCCTCAGCCCTCAAACCTAATATGAAATTGATAAATTTTGCGCCAGTCATTTACATTTCGAATGTTTTCAAGACTGTTTCTGTTATTAGGAAGTGAGCTGAAATGCCGGCTATTGCCCTTATTGCTGGGCTGTCCGTCGGCGTCGTCATCGGAGTTATCGGTTATTACCTCTACCAGCAGTCTGCCCAGCGAAACCGGGTGGACGCTGCTAAGGGAGAAGCTGACCGTATCCGCAGCGAAGCCGACAGGCGCCAAAAAGAACTACTCGTTGAGGCCAGAGATGAGGCTTCTCGCCTCCGCCGCGAGGCAGAATCTGAGATTCGAGACCGCCGTAACGAACTGAAAGGCGCAGAACGGCGCGCTTCTCAAAAGGAAGAGGCTCTCGATCGCAAGAACCAGTCTGCTGAGCAGCGGCAGGTCAACCTGCAGCGACGCGAGACTGAATTCGAGGAACGCCAGAAGGAGCTCGACTCCCTCAACGAACTGCGTAAGGTGGAGCTCGAAAAGATCTCCACACTAACTGCCATGGAAGCACGGGATATGCTCCTCGCCCAGGTTGAGAACGAGATCCGGGACGACGCGAACAAACTCCTTCGCGAGATCGAGCAGGAAGTGAAGGAGGAGGCCGATCAGCGGTCGCGCAAGATCCTAGCCACGACGATGCAGCGCCTCACCTCTGATGTCGTATCCGAAAACACCGTCTCAGTCGTCCCCTTGCCGTCGGAGGACATGAAGGGCCGAATCATCGGCCGCGAAGGACGGAACATCCGCGCCCTTGAGCAGGCACTCGGTGTCGATGTCGTGATCGATGACACCCCCGACGCTGTCACTCTATCGTCCTTTGATCCGATCCGGCGCGAGATCGGCCGTATTGCCCTCACCAGGCTCTTGAGCGACGGCCGTATTCACCCCGCCCGAATCGAAGAGATGGCGGAGAAGGCAAAGAAAGACGTCGACATCGCGATCAAGGAAGCCGGTGAAGAGGCGATCGTTGAAGCCAGCGCGCCCGGCCTCCATCCCGAGATCGTCCGCACGCTCGGGCGACTCAAGTTCCGCTACAGCTACGGTCAGAACCAGCTCAAGCACGCCATCGAGACCGCGAACCTGGCGGCCATGATCGCGCACGAACTCGGGGCAAACGTCGAGGTAGCACGACGTGGTGGCCTCCTTCACGACCTCGGCAAGGCGATCGACCACGATGTCGAGGGCACTCACGCGCAGCTTGGTGCGGACCTCGCGCGCCGCCACAACGTGCACAGTGATGTTGTTCACTGCATCGAGGCGCACCACGAAGAAGTCGAACCGTCGACAGTCGAAGCCATTATCGTTATCGTCGCCGACGCCCTCAGCGGCAGCCGGACCGGCGCCCGTCGCGAGTCTCTGGAGCTGTACCTAAAGCGCCTCGAAGCGCTCGAGGCCGTCGCCAACGCCTTGCCCGGCGTCGAAAAGTCCTTCGCCATCCAGGCTGGCCGTGAGATCCGCGTCATCGTCAAGCCAGAGGAGATCGACGACCTCGGTGCCTCCCGTATGGCGAAGGAGATTAGCCGTCGCATCCAGGAAAGCCTCGACTACCCCGGACAGGTCAAGGTCACGGTCATCCGGGAACGCCGTTCGATAGAATACGCGAAGTAGCCTCGGCGCCTCGCGCCCAGGACTGGGAATCATGCCGCTTAACGTCCTGCTGATTGGTGATATCGTCGGTAAATTAGGCCGGCGAACGGTCGGCGCTGTCCTTCCGGATCTGCGCCGTGAGCTAGACCTCGGTTTCGTCATCGCCAACGGCGAAAACACCGCCGGCGGCCGCGGCCTCACCCCGTCCACGGCAGAAGAGTTGTTGCGCGCCGGTGTCGACGTGCTCACGTCCGGCAACCACATCTGGGAGAACCGGGATATCTACCCCATGCTGGATGACCCGCAAGCACCTGTTATCCGACCGATGAACTATCCTGAAGGCGTTCCCGGCAGGGGCATCCACACTCTCAACGGCGTCGCCGTCCTGAACGCCATGGGCCGTACCTTCATGGGCGTCTCCATCGACGACCCGTTTCGCGCTCTCGACGCAGCCGTAGGGACCGTCTCCGATTGCCGGATCAAGATTCTCGACTTCCACGCGGAGGCCACCAGCGAGAAGGTCGCGATGGGCTACTATCTCGACGGCCGAGTCAGCGCCGTCATCGGTACCCACACCCACGTTCCTACGTCCGACACACGCATCCTCCCGAAAGGCACAGCCTACGTATCCGACCTCGGCATGGTGGGCGCCATTCATTCGGTGCTGGGCATGCAGGTGGAACCAGTGATCGAGCGCTTCCTCAAGCAGATGCCAAACCGGTTTGACCCTGTGGACAGTGGCCCGGCAGTATTCAATTCAGTGCTAGTTCAGATTGACGAAGAATCAGGACGCGCTCTTGCCATCGAGCGCGTAGACCGGGAGGTAGCTTGATGCCCAGCATTGCCGACCTTCACATCCACAGCACTGTCTCAGACGGCCGCCTCAGCCCCACCGATCTCATGGACATGGCCTACCGCAACGGCGTCCGTGTCATCTCACTGACAGATCATGACATCGTCGACGGCCTTCCGGAGGCTTTCGAGGCCGTGGGAAAGTACGAGGACTTCACCCTCATCCCAGGCATCGAGATGAGTACCGACGTCCCCGGCAACGAGGTTCACATCCTCGGCCACTTCATCGACTGGCAGAACGAAGATTTCCGCACCCGCCTGGGCGCCCTCCAGGAGTCCCGAGTCGGCCGCGCCCGCAAGATGGTGGATCGTCTCGGGAAACTAGGCAAGCCCGTCGAGTGGGAGCGAGTGCAGTCGTTCGCGGAGGGCGCCGTCGGCCGCCCGCACATCGCCCTCGCGCTCGTGGAGGCTGGCCACGTCGCCACCGTCAACGAAGCCTTCGATCTCTACATCAGCCGTAACGGCCCCGCCTACGTTGAGCGCGACCACCTCGAGCCGGAGGAAGTGGTCGCACTGATCAAA
>JBDSHD010000222.1:0-7798 GCA_039918655.1 Dehalococcoidia bacterium
GTCTCCATGGTCATGTTGCCGCCGCTGACGATAATAGCGACCTTCTTGCCTTGCAGACGGTCTGCGATCTGCGTTGCCGCCGCGGTGGTGGCCGCGCCGGACTCCTCGGCGATGATGTGAGCGGTGCGGGCGAGGCGGATGACGGCGTCGCTGATCTCCTGCTCGGTGACCAGGACCATGTCGTCGAGGTGGTCGATGAACGTCTTGACCGGGGTGTAATAGGCGTAACCGGTGGCGAGCCCCTCGGCCGCGGTGTCGATCGGCGCCTGCTGAAGGGTGCGCTCCTTCCACGAGTTGTAGACGGCGGGCGCGCCGGCCGCCTGGACGCCGATGACTTCGACATCCGGCCGCAGCGCCTTCGCGGCGATACAGTGCCCGACGGCGCCGCTGCCGCCGCCGATGGGGACGATGATCGTGTCCACGTCTGGCAGGTCCTCCATGATCTCGACACTGATCGTGGCAACGCCGGCGACGAGTTCCGGGGTGTTGACGTGGTGCACGTAGCGCATCCCGGTCTCGCGGGCGTGCTCCTCGGCCCACAGGCGCGCCTCCTCGAAGTTGGCACCGTGGAACTCGACTTGGGCGCCGAGCGCGCGCATCGACTCCACCTTCATCGGGTTGGCCTCGACGGGCATGGCGATAATGCACTTTGCGCCCGCGAGCCGCGCGCCATAAGCCAGCGATTGGCCGTGGTTGCCGGTGGAGGCGCCGATGATGCCGCGCCCGCGCTCCTCGTCCGTCAGGCTGGCGGCGAGGTTGACGCCGCCGCGGACCTTGAAGGCGCCGATCGGCTGAAGGTTCTCGAGCTTGAGGTGGGCGTCGAACCCTAGTTCGCGGGACAGCGCCGGGCTGTGGATGAGGGGTGTGTGCTTCAGATGCGGTTCAAGGAGGTGCTTCGCACGGTAGACGTCGGCGAGCGTGGGCAGCGACTCGATCCTGCGATCGTAGACCATGCCGACGACGCCCTCGCGCACGGCTGCAAATCGCTCGATCTTGGCCGCTAGTTCGTCCGGGAGGATCGTGGTGCGGAGGAAGCCGAGGCGCTCGTAGTAGGCGGGGATATCGGTGGTGATGTAGACCTCGTCCTGGGGAAAGCGGCGGATCAGCTCGCGGACGACGGCCTCTCCGTATCCTTGCCCGCGCTCTTCCTCGACCACGGTGACGGACCCCAGCTCGTGGGTGTGTTGGTATGGTTTGATGCGCCCGAAGGCGATCATCCGGCCCGGCTTCCAGACGGTGACGAACTGCTCGGGCGCCAGGTCCTCCAGGTCGAGACGGAGTGCCTGGATCGCCTCCTCGATGAAGGGCATATCGCCGCGGGTGGCGGGCGTGAAGGCGACGTCAGGGTGAGAGGGTGAGGTCATGGGGGTATTGTATCGCGGGTGGTTGTACGGCGGATCGCGCGGCGTGGCTGAGGTGGCCAAGTGAGCCAAAGGTTCCCGCTCACGTCAAGGTTATGGTATTTTGGGCGTTGCCGCTCCGCTACGGAATCGGGCGGTGCTTACCTGCGAAGAGGCGTAATGGGTTCGATTATTGACATGCACGTCCACACGATCGTGGGATCGATGGACAGTGATATATCTCCAAAGCGGTTGGGGGAGCAGGCGAATGTGGTGGGGCTGACGGGAATCGCGATTACGGAGCACCTGCACATGTGGCGCGAGGACGAGATCGCGCATTGGCAGGAAGAGCACGGCCTGTTCGCCTACAACGCGCGCGAGTACACGACGGACATGGGACATATCGGCGTCCTGGGACTGCCCGCGGACGTGAAAGGGCTGCGATACGCCAGTGACCTGCGCCGCGCCTGCAACGACTACGGCGCGTTCATGATCATGAATCATCCGTTCCGCTATTTTCCCGGCCCGTCGAGCCTGTTGTTCGGCGACCGCTGGCGCGAGCAGATGCTCCCGTTGGAGGAGTTGTGTCAGCACCCAGTGTTCTCGATGGTCGATGCGATCGAGGTCCTGAACGGCGGCTGCATCGATCGTGAAAATCGGTTGGCGCACGAAGTGGCCGCCCAGCTCGGACTGCCAACCGTTGGCGGCAGCGACGCGCACATGCCGCTGGAGATCGGCCGCTTCGCCACGGTGTTCGAGGCGGAGATCGAATCGGCAGAGCAGATGCTGGGCGAGTTGCGGGCAGGGCGATTCCGCGCGGCGAGGCGGATCGAACCGGGGGTCTACGCCACGGAAGACGCACCTGTGCCGGAAAGCAGCGCCGGCGTTACGCCGAAGTAAGTCCTACTTGCGGCCCTTGCGCCCAATTCCCGAAAGAAACTTACTCCAACCGGCTTCCGCCTCCTCGGCGCGAGCGAGACCACGGACACGGTCCGCGATGATGTCGCGCACGCGGCCTTCTTCGCCGCTGTCGAGCCAGTATCCGTGCTGCTCCTCGCACATATCGAGCTCAAGGTCGTAGGCGCGGTAGTTGAACACTTCCATCTGCTTCTCGCAGATGGGGCACTTGAGATCGCTGGTGCGCTCGGCGAAGGTGATCGTTGCGCGCCGCTGCTCCTCAGTGGAGGGTACGGTTGACTCGAGGCGGTCCAGTTCGTCGAAGTCGAGCCAGCGGCCGTTACAGGTCTTGCAGCGATCGATCTCGATGGCGCGTATGTGCTCGACAGTGAGCTCGCTTCCGTCTCGGGGACATTTCATGTTTATTCCTCTCCTCGGATCAGGTTAGCAGGGGGTGGGTTTATGAGGAACGATCCGGGCTAGACGGTAACGTCGTCGCCGACGCGGATCGTCCCGCCGGAGACGATGTCGCAGCGAAGTCCGGCGCGGTGAGCGAGGCCCTTGAGGACGCCCGGCTTGGCGAGGGTGGCCTCGAGGTGGGCGCAGGGTTCGCAGAGGCGGGTCCCGCGGAGCGTCACGTTGCCGACTTGGAACTCCTTGTCCACGAGGTCGTTCAGGGCGACGCCGCGGGTGGTGATGTTGCGGCGTGACTCGCCTGGCTGAAGATCGATGCCGGTGTCGCGGGCGAGGGCTTCGATCTCCTCTATGGCGATGAGGGTGACTTCCCGGCCCGAACCGGGGGTCTCGGAGTAGGTGCCGGTCTTGTTGAAGTAACGATCGCCTTCGAGTCCCCGGCCAGCGACGGCGTTGACCTGCTCGACGGCGACGGGTGTGGCGTCGGCTTCGGGCGAGATGTGGATGTTGAGTACGGTGCCACTCATACAGCTAGCTCCTTCGGGTCGAACCGGGTTAGTCCTTTGATTGTATCGAACGCGCGGTCTGCGGAGATGATGCCTTCGAGGTTGTGTTGGAAGACGGTGGCAGCATGGAAGGCGTCACGGGTTTGGAGACGGGGATGGGTGGTCAGCAACGAGCATGCGACCCGAACGGTCTCCTGGTCTATCTGGTATGCGTCTGGCAGTGCTATGAGGAGTGTTTCTGTCAGGTTCAGACCGAAGTAAGTCTGCCCGTGCCGGTGATAGTAGTGCAGCACCTCCTGTAACACCTCGGCGCTAACGTTTGCCTCGATTGTTCCCTCCAGTGCTTGATCAAGGATCGCGCCAGAAGGCTCCCGATAGGGATGCTCCTTGCCGTAGGCGTAGATGATCAGATTGGCGTCAATCAGTTTCATGCAACCGTGCGTCGTCCTCGTCGTATCCCCGCAGGATCGCTTCCTTGATTTCCTCGGGCGACCCAACTGGCCCGCCCATTCCCTTGAGGGAACGAAGGTGTTCGATTGCCCTGAGCCGGTCTTCTTGCCTGGGCGTCACGACGTATTTTGCGACGGCTTCTCTGATGACGTGACCAACCGACTTTCCGTCGCGGTGGGCTGCGTCTTCGAGGACGCGATATTCTTTCGGATCGAACAGGACTTCGACGCGTTTATCCTTTGCCAATTTGGAAACCTCCGGATATATCCGGATACTAGTTTACTACGACGTTTGATCTTCGTCGATCGGCTGCGTTTGAGCCTGCAGTTTGACGGGCAATCCCCAGATGTTGATGAAGCCCACAGCGGCGGTGCGGTCGAACTGATCTTCCTTGTCATAAGTGGCGAGGGAGAAGTCGTAGAGGCTGGCTGGCGACTTCCGGCCGACGACGGTGGCGGTTCCCTTGTGCAGCTTGACGCGGACAGAGCCGGTGACGTGGCGTTGAGTGCTGTCGACGTAGGCCCTGAGGTTCTGGTGGTGGGTGGAGTACCAAAGGCCGTTGTAAATAAGATCTGCGTACTCCTGGGAAACCTGCGCCTTGAAGCGGCGCTGCTCTTTCGACAGGGTGAGAGATTCGATGGCTTCGTGGGCGGCGAGGAGGGTCACGCTGGCGGGGGCTTCGTAGACCTCACGGGACTTGATGCCAACCAGGCGGTCCTCGATGACGTCGATGCGGCCGACACCGTGGGCGCCGGCGAGCTCGTTGAGGCGCGTGATCAGGGCTACGGGGCCGAGGGACGTGCCGTCGAGGGAGACGGGAAGACCCTTCTCGAAGCCGATTTCGACGTAGGCGGGATCGGCGGGCGTCTCCTGGGGAGACTTAGTCATCTCCCAGACATCCGCTGGTGGCTCGGTCCAGGGGTCTTCGAGAGGACCGGTTTCGATGCTGCGGCCGTAAAGGTTCTCGTCGATGCTATACGGGCTTTTCCTGGTGACGTTGATGGGAATGTTGTGCTCGTGGGCGTATTCGATCTCCGATTCGCGGTCCATCTGCCATTCACGGAGGGGCGCCACGATCGTGAGGTCCGGGGCGAGGGCCTGGACTGAGACATCGAGGCGCACCTGATCGTTACCTTTGCCTGTGCAACCGTGAGCGACAGCGCTGGCACCCTGGGCCCGGGCGACGGCAACCATCTCGCGGGCGATAAGCGGTCTGGAAAGGGCAGTGGCGAGGGGGTAGACGTTCTGGTAACGTGCGTTCGCCTTGAGGGCGGGGAAGACGAAGTCGCGGACGAACTCATCCTGAACGTCGCTCCAGACGTAGCCAACGGCGCCCGTGGCCATGGCCCGCGACTCGAGTTCTTCGCGGGTGCGGTCCATTCCGACGTCAACGGTGAGGGCGATCACGTCGTAGCCGCGGTCTTCTTTGAGCCAGCGGATGGCGACGGAGGTGTCGAGTCCGCCGGAATAGGCCAGTACGATCTTTTCTGCCATCAGTTCTCTACCTTTTCTGATATGGCCGCGAGCACCTGTTCAACGGTCTCGACAGCTCGGTCTATCTCATCTTCGCTAACGGTGAAGGGGGGTACAAAGCGGAGGGCGGTTGGCTTGACGCCGTTCACGAGCAGACCAGCCTCTAGGCAGACCTTGACGACGTCTTCGGATACTGGACGGTCCAGTTCGATCGCCCAGATTAGCCCTTGACCACGCACCTCCGTGACCATTGGCTGGCGGTCGGCGAGGGCGTGGAGACGGCGCTCGAAGTGCTCTCCGCTCCGGGTGACCTGGGCCATCAGGTCGTTCTCGACCATGTAGGTGAGGACCGAGTAGGCGACTTCGCAGCCAAGGGCGTTGCCGCCGAAGGTGGTGCCGTGCTCACCAGAGGTGAGCGAAGCGGCGTGCTCTTTGGTGAGGAAGGCGCCGATGGGGAAGCCACCCCCCATTGCCTTGGCGACAGCGACGGCGTCGGGTTCGATGGATGTGTGCTGGAAGGCGAACATCTTGCCGGTGCGGCCGGCGCCAGTCTGGACTTCGTCGAGGAGGAGAAGGATGCCAGCTTCATCGCACCACTTGCGGACGCGAGCGAGGTAATCTTCGGCGGGGACGTTGACGCCGCCTTCGCCCTGTATCGGTTCGAGGAGCACGGCGCAGGTTTTGCCATTAGTCGCGGCCTTGATGGCTTCGACGTCATCGAAGGGGACGCGAACGAAGCCCTCGACGAGGGGGGTGAAGGCAGCCCGATACTTTTCGTTGGAAGATGCTGTGACCGTGGCGAGGGTGCGACCGTGAAAGGCGCCATCGGCGACTATTATCTCGTAGGCACCGTCGCGGTTCTCCTTGCCCCACTTGCGGGCGAGCTTGATCAGTCCTTCTACGGCTTCGGCGCCGCTGTTGCAGAAGAAGGCGCGGTCCATGCCGCTCAACTGGCAGAGAAGCTCCGCCAGTTTCAACTGGGGCAAGGTGTAGTAGTAATTGGAGGTTGTGATGAGCTCCATGGACTGGCGTTCGAGCGCTTTAACGATTACGGGATGGCAGTGACCGAGACTGACGACGGCGATCCCCGCCACGAAGTCCAAGTACTCTTTGCCGTCTATGTCCCAGACCTGTGTGCCCTCGCCCCGGACGAGGATGACGGGAAGGCGCTTCCCCGTTTGGAGGAAGTGTTTCTGTTCGATATCGATCCAGCCTTGTTTGTCCATCTCTACTTAGCGCCAATAGTGGTGCCGACAGGTTGGCCATCGACGAGTGAGAGAACGGCGTGTTCGGCCCGGCCATCGACGATGGCTGCGCGGCAACCGTTCTCCGCGGCGAATAGACAGGCTTCTACTTTTGGGATCATCCCGCCAGCGATGACGCCGGAGGCGATTAGTTCGCGCGCTTTCTCGGCGTTGAGAGACGGCATCACCTCGTCGCCGTCCATTACGCCGGGGACATCGGACGTAACGATGAGACGGCTGGGCCGCATGACGGAGGTGATCGCGCCGGCCGCGGTGTCGGCGTTGACGTTCAGGAGTTGGCTGGTCTTCTTCTCTTCGTCCGAGGCGAGGCCGATCGGCGCGATTACGGGTATGCCGGCGGCGAGCATGACGCGGACCAGTGGGGCGGCTTCGACCTCGGTGATCTCGCCGACGAAACCCAGCGATTGATCGCGGACCTCTGCCTTCAGCATGTTTCCGTCAGCTCCCGAGAGGCCGATCGCGCGAACTCCGAGAGCTGATAGCGAGGCTACAAGCTGCTTGTTCACGAGGCCGGCGAGAACGGCGACGACAACGTCCAGCGAGGGCGCGTCGGTGACGCGCAGGCCCCGCTCGAACTTCGTGGGCATGTCGAGGCGGGCCAGCCATTCGTTGACGAGAGCACCGCCGCCGTGGACTACGACGACGGTCTCGCCCCGCCGGTAGAGTTCCGCAACGTCGGCGAGGGTGGTGTCGTGGGTTCCCAGTGTGGAGCCGCCGATTTTAACGACTATGATTTCGTGTTCTTCCATGCTGCTTCCTTTGTGGGTGTGGTCGTGCCGAATCTAGGTTGTGTACACGCTGTTGAGGCGGACGAACTCCTCAGTGAGGTCGGAGCCCCAGGCGGTGGCCTCACCCTCGCCAAGCCCAAGGTCGACGCGGATGAAGACGTTAGAGGGAGCGAGGCAGGCCTTCGCTGTAGCGTAATCGTAATCCTCCGGCGACCCGTTGGCGAAGAGAGTGATGGCTCTGCCGTTGGGGTGTACGAGGGCGAGGCTGGTTTTCGCCATGTCGAAGGCGGCGCCGCTGTTGCCGACGGCCGCGAGAGGGCGGCCCCAGTTCGGGTCCTGGCCGTAGACGGCGGTCTTGACGCCGATCGAGCTGACGATGGTGCGGGCGACTTTGCGGGCGTCATCGGCGGTGGCTGCGCCGGTGATGGCGGCCTCGATGAGCTTTGTGCCGCCCTCGGCGTCGTGCACCATCTTGCGGGCCATCGCCGTGCAGAGCAGAGTCAGTGACTTCTGGAAGGCGGCGGCCTCCGGGTGGCCCTGGTCGATCTCGGTGCCACCGGCCATGCCGTTGGCGAGGACAAGCGCCATGTCGTTGGTGCTGGTGTCGCTGTCGATATCGACCATGTTGAAGGAGACATCGACGGACTGTTTGAGGGAGTCCTGGAGGAAGGCGACATCGACGTTCGCGTCGGTGGTCAGGAAGCAGAGCATCGTCGCCATGTTGG
>JBDSHD010000223.1:0-4555 GCA_039918655.1 Dehalococcoidia bacterium
TCCCTGGTCTGGTTCATCACCGCACGCAGACCACCCGGCTCTTCGTACCGGCAACGTGGCAGCGGGCAGCTAAAGCACGAAGCGCTGATGCTACAGCCGTCGTCGCGATACCGCGTGTATTCCGGCAGCGAATCCGAGCGCATTCGCGGCTTCCTCAGTCTTACCTCGCCTATCTGGGCCTCGCCTGCTTGCCAGTCGGTCAACGTTCCTCCGACCGTCCGCTGGAAAATTGTCGTCTGCATACCCGATACCTCCTTTGTGGTTTCTCTTCCTCAGTTAAGTGAGATCTGGCCCCGTGCAATTCGCGGCGGTGGAATCCCGTCCTTCCGGAACCTTGCTACCGCCTGCTCAAGAACATTTGTCATTAGAACATCCGTCCGATAGAACGTCTGTTCGCAGAATAGAACGCCTGTTCTCAGGCCGTCAAGACTCTTATGGTCAATATCAGGACGAATGTTCTAAGAATGGCGCGCAGTGGGTGTCGTCATCCTGACGAAGTCAGGATCTGGGGCAGCGGGGAGGCAACGGGTCGTTGCACCACACACGCCCCGTCGTAGACGAGCGCCTGTTACCCCACATTCGGGGCGGCGGGGGCGGATACGTCACGCGGCGCTAGCACCGCAGGTAGAGGAGGGTCTTTAGCCCTCCAAAGGGGCCCCGTAACCGCCGACGTCGTGGAAGGCTGAAGACTTTATCGCGCCCGGCCCGATAACTCTAACCGGTCTATGGCACCCTACTGGAAATCGGGAGGGTTCTGCTCATCCATACATGTGTTGTATGGCTCCTGGTCAGGCGTCCTCAGGAAGCTCGTCACCAGCTTCTCGGCGCACTCGTTCGCCGTCGTCACCGCGTGCCCGTCTCCGGGGAACTCAAAGTAATACGCGGTCTCGAACCGATCGGCCACGCCACGCCCCCACTCAGGCGGCGTTATCGGATCATAACTTCCCGCTGTCACCAGTATCGGGACATCCCCATCCACAGGCTCGTTCTCAACCGCCTCCGCTGGCTCCACACCAAACGCCGCGCAGGCGTCAATCGACACGCCCGGCTCTCCAAAGAACGCACTCGCCACCTCCGGATTCTCACTAAGCACCCGCAACGTCTCGTCGCGCGAGACAAACGGCACTTCCTCCGTGCATTGCACCGAGAGGTACATCCCGTAGTCCAGGTACTCGAACGAAAGCTCCAGGGAAGCAGCCACGAGCGCCGCCCGATCATAGTTCCCATCGCTCACTTCGGTGATGATCGCGGGCAGTTGGCCCAACAATTCCTCCACATAGAGGGCGCTGAAAACCATCGAAAGCAACGTCTCGCCAGTCAGTGTGACCCCTTCAAAGTAATACTCCAGTTCCCGGGGCAGCGGCACCACCGGTCGCTCTTCGTCCAGGCGCCGGACCGTGCGGTTCAGCGTCCCCTCCAGGTCCGGATACGCGCTCGCGCACCCGGAGTCAGCCGCGCAGTCTCGAAACAGCACATCCAGCGCCCGCGTGAAATCAGCGGGGCCGGACGCCACGAAGTCCACCTCCGGCGGATAGACTGAATCGAGAATCGCACTCCGAATCCCGGTGGGGTACTCCCTGATCGCCGTCAGCGCCAGCCGCGTCCCATAGGAGATCCCGTACAGGTTCCATTCTTCGTACCCCAGCGCGAGCCGCAGGTCTTCCAGGTCCGCCGCACTCTCAGCGCTGTTCGCCAGCCCCGAGGGCGTCCCCTCGTCCCGCAACCTTATCCTGCACGAGTCCACGGCCGCGGCCACCGCCTGCACGTACTCGTCCTCCGTGTATCCTTCCTGCAGCCCGTACCGTCCCAGCTCCTGGATCTCGGGACACCTCATGTTTGGCTTCGAGAAACCAACGCCGCGCTGGTCAAACACGATGAAATCACGTTCATCCAGATACGGATCGATCAGCGTGTCGAACGATTCCGTGATCAGCTCCAGGGTCCGGCCACCGGGGCCCCCGTCCAGGTAGATGACCGGGTCCGGCGCCGGTGCCGCCCCTCTCGCCGCGAACACCGCAACCGCCAGTTGGATGGTGCCGCTCTCCGAATCATCTCGGTCCTCCGGCACAGTCAGGTAGCCGCACTTTACAGTCTCGCCTTCCGGTTCTTCAAACCAGCACGGATCGCGGTCGAACATCGCAGTAGACTGGCGCTTAGGCTCGTCGCCGCTACTCGAGCATGCGGCCAGCGCGACTACGATCGCGACGGTTATCGACGCGAGAGGGCGCAACTCGCCCTGCGTTCTCAGCCTTCCGGCCCGAGATCGCGCCCGCCGACGCAATGCATGTGCAGGTGATCCACGGTCATCCCCGCGGCCGGGCCCACGTTGAACGCCAGCCGGTAGCCGCTCTCCCCTACTCCTTCGTCCTTCGCCACCTGCGTCGCAACCGTGAACATGCGGGTCAGCAGTGGACCATGTTCACCCTTGATCTTCCGCGCGTCGGGCACATGTTCGCGAGGGATCACCATGAAGTGCACGGGCGCCCTTGGTTGGATATCGAGGACCGCGACGACCATGTCGTCCTCGTAAAGCTTGTCGGAAGGGATCTCGCCCTCGATTATCCGGCAGAAAATGCAATCGGCCATCGGCTCCTCCTGGCGCGTCTGGCGCTCAGTGTATGCCGATGGCCGTCGCTATTGCACTATTGAACCCGGGCGCGGCCGGGAAGCCTCCGTGGCTACTCTTCTGCTTCAGGATCCAGGCCGAGATCGCCGAACAACTCCGCGAAAGTCTTCACCTCTGCCGGTGCTTCCGGAATCGTCACGCTCTCGTTGTACTGGCCAAAGTTCGCCGTCAATGACAAAGCCAGCGCACCCTCGGCGCCCCCATCAATGTCCGCCACGGCAACCATTCGGTACGGCAGCAGATCCTCCGTTCCGAGCCACACATCGATCGTCGCCGGGCCGCTGAGTGTGCTGTTCAGGATCTGCTGCGCGAACGCGTTGTCTCCGGTCGCGGAGAGCGCTCCGGAGAACGCGCCGATCAGCGACTGCAGATCACCTGTCACGCGGTAGTGAACGGTGTTGTGCCCGTCGATATCCTCCTGCCCGACATGCTCGATCTGCCCCGTCCCGGCGAGCTGCTCCACGAGTCCGCTGTAGTCAAGGATCGCGCCTTCACCAAGGAGGTCCTGGAGTCCGGCGAAGTCGCCTCCCAGGTCTTCCGGAGTAAGGGCAATCCAGCCGCCCAGTATCGCCATATTGATGTAGATCTGTCCGTCTCGCGCCAGCGCTTCGAACGTACCGAGTTCGCTCAGGTCGATAATGCTCTGACCGTCGCCGCCCTCGAACCCCATCGTCATGTAGAACTGATCGGCGCCGTTGACCGCGAAGTCCGCGTTGCCGGACACCTGAAGCGCGCCCATGGTGAAGTCGAACGCCACGTCACCGGCCATCGACGTGACGGCATCACCCTCGAACGCTCCAACCGACTGCGCGAATACCCCGGGGATGTTCGCTACGAACTGCTCTTCATCCACGGCGGGATTCGCGGCGCCGTTGTCGCCAGTGTCGTCACCAGACTTCGATGCCTCGTTGCCGCCGCAAGCGACTGCGATCAGCGCCAGCAGCGCGAGGATCGCCAATGCCATGATTCTGTTTGCTCGATTCATACTCTTCCTCCTGAGAACAGCCGTCTCACTGGTAAGAGAGTACGTGCGTTGAAGCCGTTACCGTTTCTTGACCTTTTATCTCAATCTTTACACGCGCAAGTGGTCAGGGCGCAGCAGGGGCGGCTTCAACTTCAGCCTGGCTCTCATCCTCGGCTGGCGCCTCATCGATCGTGATTCCCGGCAGTACTCCCTCCGGTGCGCCGTCATCCTCGGCCCACGGCCGCCACAGAGCCGCCACGACGATAAGGGCGAACGCCGAAATGAAGATGGTTAACAGGATCACGGACGAAAGGCCGAGTCGCGACTCGGAGTGCGAACTGTCGTAGTACATAATGCTCAGGTTCAGGCGATTTCAGCGCTATTCACCAGCATCATAGTGTTTGTCAAGCAGGAATGACAATCCACATTTCCGCACCACCACTTATTGGGCGCCTCCACTCCCCCACCGTATATACCGCTCCGCCGAAAGGCGCACAGCCGTCTTGGCGCCTCCTCTCATCTCGCCACCAGGCCAACAACCATATATCCGGTCAAACTCGTACGGTTCCACCGCGTCCACGATCCCCATAACAATCTTCTCCGGTAGTGGAATGTAGTTGGGGTAACTCCGCATGAACGTCACCCACCTCCTGTCCTGGGCTAAGGCGATGCTGTCGCCTGTAAACAGGGCGCCGCGGCCTTCCGCACCGTCCGCCCAGTGCACCACAGTGCTCCCCTCAAAGTGCCCGCCCACCTGGATTACGGTCACCCCATCCCACGCCGTAACCGCACCCTCGAACCACACCACCGCTGGATCCGGGCGCACAAACCATTCCCGGTCCGCCTCCGGAATGTAAATCGGAGCGCCAAACGCCTTGCTGTACTCCACTGCCACACCGTAGAAGTGCGGGTGTGATATTGCCATCCCCTGCACGCCACCCATCTGCTTGATCGCAGACACCGTC
>JBDSHD010000224.1:0-2638 GCA_039918655.1 Dehalococcoidia bacterium
CCGCAAAGTGGTTGCCTGAGAGCTGTTTGGCGAAGTAGTCGCGAAGCTGCCCAACGATATCGTCCGGCGACGCGACCTGGTGCCCGTGGTCCATCTCAACCTGCATGGCGTGTCGCAGACGCACCAGCTCCTCAACGTCGTCAATCGTCGCGCGGCGGATCGTGAAATTTCGGGTCATGCCGAGATGTTACGGTAGTGCCTCGTCACTGGAAACTGCCCTTGCCTGATCCTCGAGGCGCTTCAGATGCTCCTCAAGGACGTGATCGGGGATGGACCGGATCAAGAGACCACCCGCGGCCAGGACGATTAACAAGTCGTCCAGGAGCCCAATCACCGGAATGAAATCGGGCACGATGTCCAGCGGCATCGCCAGGTACAACGTCAGCGCCACCGCAAGAACTCGTGACCATCGCGGCACCCTGGGGTCGCTAAAGATCGCCCGGCCCAGCGCCAGCTTGTCCCGAAGCCGGAGGGCGCCGATCCGCCTGGCCAGCGTCCGTTCGCCTGAGTGCCAGACCCGCCACGCCAAGAACCCGGCTGCTACAAGCATCACGAGGAACGCTGCCAACATCATCGCGAGCGTCAGCAGCAGGACGTCACGCATGGCGGATGTCTACATCGTCAGCCAGGCGCCGTACAGCCGCGCCCGAATGTCCTCCACCACGTTCGTACCATCCAGCCGCAGGTGGCGGGGATTGTAGTCGTCGTGCTCCACCCGGACCACCATGTGCGCCGGTTCCTCGCCTGCCGGAAGGGGCAGACCGCAGACGCCGAAAGCGTCTGTCGCCCCGTCGGCTACCACCTTGCCGTTGTGGCTCACTACTTGCACGCGGGCGCCGTCCACCGGTGGCCTCTCGCCGTGCTGATCCCCGTCGTTTGCCGATACCGTCACCGCCGCCGTACGCCCATCGGCGGCCGGCTCCACGACCACATCCATATCGACAAGGTACACCAGCGGGTACGTCAGCACGGACTTCAACCCCGCCTCACGTACGGCCAGCGACTGGTCCGCCGCCTTCTCCGCGTCGATCGGCGCCATCCCATGGTCCGTCGTGATGACGAACAGCGTCGAGTCGTACAGGCCGCGTGCATCAAGCACGTCCAGGATCTTCCCGATCCGTTTGTCGGTCTCGATCATCGCGTCCAGCACGGCCGGGTGGTGCGGGCCGTAATCATGCCCCACGGCATCTGTAAGCGAGAACTCGTGGTAAGTGAACTTGGGGGGAGGCTGCTTCTCGTCGGAGAACAGGAGGATCGCCTGCGCCGTCCCCTGGATGTCGGTGTGGGAGTACCGGCGCACGCCTTCCTGGCCGTCTGCCTGCCAGCGCGGGCTCGTGTCGTCGCGGTTCAGCTTCGCCAGCGCCGCCACCTTCTCCGTATTCACCATCATCCGGCGCTCCAGAGTCGAGTGCCCCGCGCCGCGCATGCATGGCTCGTTGATCGAAGCCGTGATCTCCCCTGCCGAGCCGTCCCACTTACCGAACACCCGGTGTATCGCCTCGAACAGGGTCTCGACGTCATCGTTGAGGTACTTGCCCGTTTCCCAGATCGACCCCTGCGGTGTCACGACCTGGCGCGAATCGCGAAGGTAGTAAGTCGGGTTCACGATGTCGTGGTGGCCGCACCACGCGCCCGTGCCCAGGGCGTTGTGGCTGGGCCAGGTAATGCTCGGGAAGTTGACGATCGTGCCGTAGTTGAACATCAATCCCTTTTCGATGATCCGGCTGAGGTTCGGGATCGACTCGCGATCTGTCTCCAGCCGCGCCTTCAATTCAGTGTTGCTCAGCCCGTCCAGCAGGAAGAGGTACACGCGGTCCGGCCGTGCTCCGTCGTCGATGATCTCATCGATCGGGTTCCCGTCCTGCCTCTTGAGATAAACGTCCGCTTCCGCGCCGCGCTCGCCCGAGGTCCGCCCGGTCGAATCCTTACCGTCGATCAGCGGCATCCCCAGGAGTTTCGCCAGTGTCGGCGCGATATCCACCTGCTTGCACAACGTGTCCGCCACGCCACGCCCCTTGATTCCAGGTCCGCTGAACACCAGGGGCGCCCGCGCCTGGACGACGTCCGCCGCGCCGTGCTGACCCGGCTGCCGTCCGAACTGCCAGGTCTTGGGGTTGATCACGATGTCCGGCGCGTTCGGGCTGTCGAACAACTGCGCGATCTTCTCGTACGCCAGTGGGTAGCTCAGAGTGTGCGGGTCCATGAACGAGCGGTTCGGGTCGTCGGAGCCGTAACCGGAAGCCGCCGCCGCCTCCATCTCCTCGGCGATCGTCGCCACCGCTGTTGGGTCCTGGTTCGCGATCGGGTTCTCGCCCACCTGCTCCACTACCTCGTAGCCGTACCCATCGTCCGCCAGGAAGCGCCGGAACCGGACCATCCCCCGCAGGGCCCACACCTCGTATTCGCCGTCCATTGGAGCGCCATCGGCGTCGTTCCGGTACCTGTAGGTCGCCACCCAGTCCGTCTCACCGTGAGTCGAATCCGTCAGCAGCGCCACGATCGCGCGGTTCCCGGATTCAGTCTGGTTGGGATCGAGTCCTTGTCCAACCAGGCGTTCGGGGGTGGCAATGCGGCGTTCGGTCGTAGTCATGGCATGGGCTCCTTCAGGTGAGACGTGGCGCTTATTCTAGCGCACGCC
>JBDSHD010000225.1:0-6453 GCA_039918655.1 Dehalococcoidia bacterium
AGGTACAGCGACGAGGCCATGCTCTTTAGACTGGCGGCGCAGCTCGAAGAGGCGCGGCCGTGGGCCGGGCGGATCCCGCCGGTGAGCGCTTAGGGGGCAGGAAATCGGAAATCGGGCCCCGCATCACAGTCCCCTGTAAAGCGAGGCTATCGGCAGGCGGCGGTCGCGGCCGAACGCCTTGGGGGTGATCTTGACACCGGGGGCTGATTGGCGGCGCTTGTACTCGTTGCGGTTGATCATGGCGATGGTGCGGAGGACGGTGCCCTCGTCGAAGCCCAATACCACGATGTCGGCGGCGCTGCCGTCATTCTCTACGTACTCCTCGATGATGGCGTCCAGGATTTCGTAGGGGGGGAGCGTGTCCTGATCGAGCTGGCCGGGCTTCAGTTCAGCGCTGGGCGGCTTCGTGAGCACGACTTCGGGGATGACGGGACTGACAGAGTTGCGGTACCGGGACAGCTTGTAGACGAGTGTCTTGGGGACATCCTTGATAACGGCGTATCCGCCGGACATATCGCCGTAGAGGGTCGCGTAGCCGGTGGCGTATTCGCTCTTGTTGCCGGTGGTGAGGACGATCCAGCCGAGCTTGTTGGAGAGGGCCATGATGACGTTGCCGCGGATGCGGGACTGGATGTTCTCCTCGGCGGTACCGGCCTCTCCACCATTGAGCTCAGCAAAGGGGCGTTCCAGCATCTCCAGGTAGGCGGCGTGGGCGCGCTCGATGGGGACGACGGTGAACTTGATGCCGAGGTTGTCGGCGAGGTTCTGCGCGTCCTTGATGCTCCCCTCCGACGAGTACCGAGAGGGCATGCCGACACCGATGACGTTCTCGGCGCCGATGGCGTCCACCGCGATGGCGGCGACGAGGCTGGAGTCAACGCCGCCGGACAGGGCGATCAGGGCCTTCTCGAAGCCGGTCTTGTGGAGGTAGTCGCGGGTGCCGAGGACGAGAGCTGAGTAGACCTCCGCTTCCGCCGACGGTTCTGGCTCAATGCGCGGCGCGACGGCGGGGAATGCTCGGTGGAACGGCTTCTCGCTAAGGTCGATGCGGCGTACTTCCGGGGCGTCATCGTCATCTTCGTCGCGCTGCAGCCTCAAAGGGGCATCACCCACGGTGATGTCGGCGATGAGCAGGTCCTCCTCCATGACATTTGCGCGGCCGATGAGTTCGCCGGAGGCGTCGATGATCATGGAGCCGCCGTCGAAGACGAGTTCGTCCTGGCCGCCGACCTGGTTCGTGTAGCAGATAACGACGCCGTAATCGCGGGCGCGCTGGGAGAGCATCTCCTCCCGGAAGCCGCGCTTCCCGGCGTGGTAGGGCGAGCCGTTGATGTTCATGATCAACTGCGCGCCGCCGAGAGCCTGGGCGCGGGTCGGGTCGCCGGGTACCCAGATGTCCTCGCAGATGTTCACGCCGATGCCCAAGCCGCAGACCGTGTAGACCGGGCAGTCGTCGTCGCGCCGGAAATAACGCATCTCGTCGAAGACGCCGTAGTTCGGGAGGTGTTGTTTGCGATAGATGTCGGCGAGGCGGCCGTCGTGGATGACGGCCGCTGCGTTGTAGATGTCTCCGGCGAGCAGATCGACGTAGCCAACGACGGCGGTGATGCCCCGGCAGGAGTCGAAAAGGCTCTCCAGCGCCTCGATGTTCTCGGCGACGAAACGAGGGCGGAGAAGGAGGTCCTCCGGCGGATAGCCGGTTACGGTGAGTTCAGGGAAGGCGACGATATCCGCGCCAGCGTCGCGAGCGAGCGAAACCGACTCGCGGATCTTCGCGCAATTGCCGCCCAGATCACCGATCGTGGTGTTGATCTGGGCGAGGGCGACTCGGATCGTTCTCATTCTTGATACTTAGTGTATCAGGCACACTAACCGCGCTGGCGACCCAGCGGCGGAGCCAGCCACCGCATTATATCGGGCTGGATTTGCTTGACCCTCATATACCCGTGTGATATTCCGTACAAACGGACGCCGGACGCTGATCGGCCGGTGCAGATCACAGGAAAGATACATGGAATACATTCAAACAATACTGTTCCAGATACCGGCATCGCGCCTGGAAGAAGCTGCCCAGCCGGGCGGCCTTCTTTCGGACCTTGATGAGCACCGCCAGTTCCTGAAAAGCAGCGAGGGGTTCCGCGAACTCCGCCTGACGCGGTCGGTCAACAGCGAAGGCAACGTACTGGTGGTGCTGGACACCCGCTGGACGGACGACAGCAGCCTGGTCCGCTACGAGACGAGCGAGCCGAACGCAGCCGCGATCGTCCGCAAGCACGAGGGCCTGCTCGTATCGGGCACCTTGCAGGTCCTAGACATGGAGGCTCTGCGAACGGAATCCTCGTTCCGGGCCGGTGAAAAGGAGGAGCGGGCGCGGAGCCGCGTGGTCCTGCCCGTTGTGATCCCGCTGGGCGTGCTGGCTTTCGCCCTGTTAACGATCTACGGTTTGTCGCGCGTCTACCTGGAGATCGGCGGTAACGGCGCGGTGGCACTGGCGGCGGGGTTGGCCATCGCGGTTCTGATCATCTCCTTCTACCTTGCCTTGAACCCGCGCGCGCCGGGATGGCTGATCGGCGGGATCGTCGGCCTTGCCGCCCTCGCGCTCATCGGCGGGACGATCTGGGCAGTAGCGGAAGAGGACGAGACCAGCGCCGAGCACGTGGATAGTGGCGAGCCGGGTGGCGGGGACAACGGCGGTGACGGCGGGACCGGAGGCGGTGACGGTGGCGGCGGGATCGCGGTCATCCTTGGAGACAGTTTCTTCGAGTTCGGTGGGGAGCAGAAGCCGAGGATCCCGGTGCCGGCCGGTACGGAAACGGTGCTCGATCTGACGAACAGCGGTACGGCGATTCACAACATGCACGTGGCGTCGGCCAGCGGCGAGTTCACAGGCAACCCCTGCGAGGCTGGCGGCGACGACCCCTGCTCTGACCCGAACATCATCAAGGGCAAAGACACGGCGACGATAACGATCAACCTCGAGGCAGGGGAGTACCCGTTCCGGTGCGACTTCCACGCGGACGCCATGACGGGGACTCTGGTAGTCGAGTAGCGCGCCTGGCAGAGCGATGATCGTGAAGAGGCGGTGCGGTGCGCACCGCCTCTCTTGATATCAGGGATTACCCGAGGGCGGTCGTTTCACGAACAGCGAGGCTACGGCGTCCGTGATCTGCTTCCTCAGCGGTAAGCTCAACCCGGCCATGCCTTCCTGCCTGGTCTCGCCAGAACGAACGCGGGGATATACCGAGGCAATCTCCGCACCCATCAGCATGACCTGACCACTGAGAAACACCCAGAACAGGAACAGCATCACGGTGGCTAGCGACCCGTAAATCGCGCTGTAATCCGCGAACCGCTGGACGTACACGCCGAAGAGGATGACCGCCGCCTGGAAGGCCAGCGCGGCGAACAAGGCGCCTGGCCAGACGTCGACAATCCTTCGCGGGCGGCTGGGTACGATCAGGTACAGGATCGTGAAGCCAATAAATGCCAGGGTAGCGGGAACGGCGAATTCAAGGACATTCCAGATGATGCCACCGGACAGGTCACCCGGCCACGTAAGATCGTCGCTCCGGCGCCTGGCGAGCGTCAGGAGTGTAGAGCCAAACAGGGACGCGATGAAGAACAGCCCGAGTCCGAGCACGAGCCCAAGGTCGATAAGCTTCTGCGGCACCCGCGGCCGGCTGTACTCCGGATCCCGGAAGATGATGTTGAGGGCGCGACGGATAGAGTTGAACATGCTGCTGGCGGACCAAAGCAGGGTTAAGAGCCCGATCAGTCCAGCTACCCTGGCCGTGGAACCTGTCAGCGAGTCGATTGCCGACTCGATATCGCTTCGCGCCTCGACCTCATCGAGCGGCACCCACTTCAGGATCTCGTCCACAAGGTTGGCCTGGGCTTCCTCATCCAGGAGGAGGCCGGCGACACTTGCGGCGAAGATGGTGAAGGGGAAGATGGAGAAGACCGCGTAATAGGTTATGGCCGCAGCCAGTTGCGGGCAGGCGTCCTTGTAGAACTTCTTTCCGGAGTTCCACGCCAGGTCTTTCAAGAACCAGATCAAGGGTTAATCCTGCCTAAACCTGATAAAGGCTGTGTCAATATCGCAACTAACCACTGATAAATTCTGCCTATCATCCACACTTGCGTCCGTCAGGGTTGACCGTCCACATCACCAGTTTCGTATACTTCATCTCGTGCAGATACAGGAGGTACAAATGTCCCCGTCACCCCTCGGGGAATCCCTCCGGTCCGCCCGAAGCGCCAAAGGCCTAACGCTCGAGGACGCAGAACGGGTGACTCGTATCCCGCGCAAGTACCTGGAGGCGCTGGAGTTAGAGAATTTCAGCATACTTCCCGCTCCAGTGTACGCGCGGGGTTTCTTGCGTTCTTACTCACAGTACCTGAGCCTAAACCCTGACGATCTCCTTCCCTTCTTTCCGGTCGGGCACGTCGAGGAACCGATACTGGACCCGCTCCCGGAGATGGGCGAGCCTCGAACGTGGAACGTCAACAGCTTGGTCGCCATCGCTGTTGTGGGTTTCTTAATCCTGCTTGTTGTAGGACTCTACACGCTCGGCGGCGACGACGGCAGTTCGGCATTTAGCGACCAGGGCGCTGGGAGCGCCGCTCCCCTGGTACCTCAGGACAACACGGCGCCGGTGGTAGCAGGTCCCGCGTCAGCTCTTCCCGAGCTGATCGGGCTCACTTCCGAAGAGGCGATAGCCCAGATTGAGGCGACGGACGCATCCTACATTATCGTTGGGACCAGTGAGGGTGATGTGCCACTCGGGCAGGTCATCGCACAGAACCCCGGCCCCGGCGCGAACGTCGGCGCGGGCGACCTGGTGACGATTACGGTCAGCCAGTAGCGGCCGCGTTCAGCTCGTACACGACCTTCAGCCCTTTGACGGTAAGGTCGTCGTCCATAATGTCGAACGGACATTCCTCGGCCAGTGCCCTTGCCCAACCGCCCGTGGCGATTACACGCGCAGGGGCGCCGATCTCGTCGCGAAACCGGCTGATCATTGCGGTCACCATCCCGGCGTAGCCCAGGACGACCCCCGCATCGATGGCTTCCTGGGTGGAACGGCCCACAGCGCTCGACGGACGGTGGACGGCGGCGCGAGCGACCAGGGCCGCTCGACCGAAGAGCTCGTCGGTGGCGATAGCGATGCCGGGCGATATGGCGCCGCCCAGATGCAGGCCAGCGGCATCGATCGCCTCGAACTTCACAGCCGTGCCGAGATCGACGATCACAAGCGGTCCGGGGCCGTGGTAGTGGAGTGCGGCGACGATATTCATGAGGCGGTCGGCACCCAGGGCGGCGTCGTATTGGGTCTTCACCGGGAGAAGCGATTCAGGTGAGACGAGGTAGGGGTCGCAGCGGAAGTATTGACGGCAGGCGTCCGCGAGCACCGCGGTCAGGTCCGGCACAACGCTGACGATTGCTGCCTCGGTCACCGCGGCCGGATTCATGCCCGAAGCGATGAGTACGCTGCGGAACCGCGTCCAGTAGTCGACGGCCTGCTGTGTCGTCCTGGTGGCAAAGCGCCAGCGAGCGACGAGCTGATCCGCATCGAACAGGGCCAGCTTGACGGCGGTGTTGCCGATGTCGATGGCGGCAAGCATCAGTCGAGTCCTCGTAGGACCTCAGTCTCGACGTCCAGGAGTTCAGCATCGAGGCGGTCACCTTCGATGAAGGCGACGACGCTCGACAGCACCTCGCCGGCGTGCTTCTCGTCGTTGGCAACGCAGGCTATGCCAATCTCGGCGATCTGCCACGAGTCGTTGCTGCCTACTTCGGCGGCAGAGACGTTGAACCGGGTGTGCAAGCGGGTGATGAGTGACCTGATTACCTGGCGTTTGCCCTTCAACGAATGGTTCTCGGGGAGGCGCAGAGTTACCCTGCACAATCCCACGGCGACAGACATGCCTACTCCTCTTCGGCGGCGCCAGTCAGGTCGTCGCCACTCTCGGCCTCCCCTGACGCCTCTTCCACTCCCAGCGCAGCCATCGCAGCGGCGAGGTCCAGCTCGGGGAGAGGAGGCAGGTCTTCGGGGCGCTCCAGGCCGAAGTGTTCGAGGAACTTGAACGTCGTGCCGTACAGGTAAGGTCGCCCGGCTCCGTCCGCGCGGCCCACCTCAGTGATGAGACCGCGGGCCTTCAACATCGTCACACCGTACTCACAGTTCTTCTTGAGGATCCGCTCAACTTCACCCTTCGTTACGGGCTGCTTGTAGGCGATAACCGTAAGCGTGACGAGAACGGTGGGCGAGAGGCGCTGGTTCTCGTCGATGCCAAGGTAGGTCTGGATGAACGGCGCTGCTTCCGGCGCGCTGACTAACTGCGCCCGGTCGCCCGTGCGCTGGACGCGAACCCCGCGCTCTCGGCTCTCTTCCGCAAGCTGCTCAAGGCAGTACGTCACCTGGTCTGTCGAAGTCTCAGTGAGGCGCGCCA
>JBDSHD010000226.1:0-5055 GCA_039918655.1 Dehalococcoidia bacterium
CTGGGCTCTGCCGGGAGCCTGGCCAAGCGCGCTGCTCCCGGCAACGTCGCCTTGAATGCTCTCATCGAGACGCCAGCGTATCGTCCCTTCATTCAGCATGCTGGTGTCCGATATCTATCTGACCCTATTCAGACAGGAGCGGCGCGTTGCGCGCCGCTCCTGTGGGGGTACCGTGGCGTTGGTGGACGCTAGACTGTCTGAGGAGGAACGGTCTGCGTGGCCGTTCCCCCGGCTGTAGTTCGCGCTCGTTCATTGGCGACTTCCGCTGCCCAGTAGACTGCGGGCGCGAGGAACAGGATGTTCATGACGCCCATGACGACCATGAACAAGCCTAAGCCGACGACGAGATCCGCGACGTTGAAACCCATCACCGCCAGGTTCAAGCTGGTCCGCAGCATCGCCGCCCGGAACGCGGTTTCGCGGTTGGGGTCCTCGCGATCAAGCTCGGCGTATGTCTTGCCACCCGTGAGCTTGAGGTAGTGCTTCTCGATGACATCTGCCTGTACCTTGGCCGTCTCGGCGTCCTTCACCTGGACGTTCGGGATACTCGCGTCCTCGGGAGTGACGATGTTCTCCGCAATAACTGCCTGCTCCACCTCATCGCGCGCGTTCCGGCCTTCGCTCATCATGTAGATGCCACTGGCGATGAAGGCGATACCCAGGGCAACCGGCGCCAGCCAGAACCAGTGCCTTGCCAAACTGAGGAACTTCATTTCCTGTCTCCTTTCGAACTTTGCTTCATTGCACCTTGATTGTAACGCAAGAAACACGCATCCGGAGTCTGTCAAATGCCTTTGGAGGGATATGCCTTATGGCCCGAAGGGTATGCTCAATAGTGGGCCGGATGGCCCGTGCCGATCGATCTAGGGAGCGAAGAGGGCCTCGACGAACTGCTTCGGCTCGAACGGAGCGAGGTCCTGCGGGCGCTCACCAGTGCCGACGAAACGCACGGGCACACCCAGTTCGTTGCAGACGGAGAAGACAACGCCGCCCTTGGCGGTGCCATCGAGCTTGCTGAGGAGGATGGCAGTAACGTTGACCGCCTCTGTGAAGTACTTCGCCTGCTGCATGGCGTTCTGACCCGTCGCCGCGTCGAGGACGAGCATCACCTCGTGGGGGCCGTCGGGGACGTTGCGCTGGATGATGCGGTTGATCTTCCGCAACTCCTCCATGAGGTTCGCCTTCGTGTGCAGGCGGCCCGCTGTGTCAATGATGAGAATGTCCGCGTTGCGTTTTTCGGCGGCGGCCATGGCGTCGAATACCACGGCCCCAGGGTCTGCGCCCTGCTGGTGGGCGATGACGTCGACTCCGGCACCCTCTCCCCAGTGCTTGAGCTGCTCGATGGCGGCTGCGCGGAAGGTGTCTGCGGCGGCGAGGACGACCTTGAGACCGCGCGCCTTGTACTGGTGCGCCAGCTTGCCGATGCTGGTGGTCTTACCGGTACCGTTAACGCCGACGACCAAGATGACGGCCGGTTTCGGCAGTGTCCCTACCTGGCCGCCTGAGTGCCAGATCTGGCCGCGATCAGCGCCGACGTTCAGGACGCTGACCATCTCTTCCTTGAGGGCGGCGAGGGCGGCGTCCGGGTCGCTGATCTTCTCTCGATCCAGGCGTTGACGGACTTCGTCGATGATCTTCATCGTCGTTGGCACGCCCGTGTCGGCGAGGACGAGCGTTTCTTCCAGTTCCTCCCAGAGGTCCTCGTCGAGGCCACCGCGTTTGAAGAGGCCGCCGATGCGGCCGAAGAAGCCCTTGCGTGTGCGCTCGGTGGCCTGTTCGACTGTGGCTGCTGCCTCGTCGCCGGTGACGAAGGATTCGGGGGTGCCGGTCTCGGCTTCGCCTGCGGCTATCGATACTGCCGCTGAGCTACTGGGTGCCTGTGCCGTCTCCTCAGATGGGGTCTCGGTGTCTTTGTTGCGGCGGAAGAACCTGGACATGCCTCGATGTTAGGCGGCGTGATGAGGCGGGGCAAGGAGACGGAACGAGAGCGGCATCAGTTCTCCATGACGGTGGCGGGGAGGTCGCCAAGGCGCATGGAGAGGACGCGGGATGCAGCATCGGCGGCCATGGAGATGCCATAAATGCTATCGGCGCGCTCGATGGTGCGGCGGTTGTGGGTGATGACGACGAACTGGGTGCGCTGGGACTGTTTCTTGATCGCCTGGGCGAAACGGCCGACGTTGGCCTCGTCGAGCATGGCGTCCACTTCGTCGAGAACGCAGAACGGCGCCGGGTTGGCCTGCAGGAGAGCGAAGAGCAGTGCGACGGAGGTGATGGACTTCTCGCCGCCGGACAGTTGAGCGAGGCTGGTCGTGCGCTTGCCGGGCGGGCGCGCCTCGATCTCGACTCCGGTCTCCCAGGGGTGCTTGGGGTCCGTGAGGCGCAGTTTGGCGTGGCCGCCGCCGAAGAAAGTCTTGAAGTTGGCCTCGAAGTTGCCGGCAACGTGCTCAAACGTGGTGAGGAACTTCTTCTTCATCAACCCTGTCAGTTCTTCAATCGCGCGCTTAAGGGCGGCCTCCGCGGTCGCTAGGTCACCGATTTGCCCGGCGAGGAAGTCGTGGCGCTCGCGCAGCGACTCGTAGTCTGTTGTTGCCTCTACGTTGACGGGACCGAGAGCGCGGATCTGACCGCGAAGGCTGTCTATCTCGCGGTTCATGGCATCGGGGTCGATGGCGGCGCCACCGGAGATCGGTCGGAGTCCCCCTCCTCCTTCGCCTTCCGCAGCGAGCCAGAACGGGACGTCCACGGAAGGTGTCTCTTCTTTCTCCGGCCTGACGGTGCCGTCGTTGTTCAGCACCATACCGTCCTCCACCATCCGGCGAGTCATGTTTTCGATCTCGGTCTGCCAGCGGCGCACCTCGGACTCGGTTTCCAGTGTGAGGCGTTCGGCATCGAACATCCGTCGCTGGGCGGAGGTGACCTGTTTGTGGAGGTCGGCCTGGCGGGCTTCGAGGTGGTGGGTACCTTCCTGATCCGGCTGGATCACGGTGAGGAGTTCCTGCAGTTCCTTGCCCGCTGTCTCTTTTTCGGCCAGGTCCTTCTCGTGGGACGACGCCATGGTCTCAAGTTCGGCCTCGATGGACTGCAGTTGCTCGGAACGGGCGGAGACCTGGGCCTTGAGGCGGGCAAAGGAAGCCTGTGCGTTTTCCTTCTGGATGCTCAGTGAACGCAGTTCCGCGTCAGCCTGCCCGAAGGCGTTCATGGCTTCCTCCGCCGCCTGCGTAACGACCCTCTGGCGGGCGGTGAAGAGATCGTCGGCCTTACCGAGATGTTTCGAGGTGTCGGCGGCCTCCCGTGCCTCTTCCAGCAACGCTATCCGTTCACTTTCCAGGGTTTGGATCTGCTGGGCGTAGGAGGCCTGCTGTTCCCGAGCATTCTCGATGGAGGTCATGATCCCGCGGATTTCGCCACGCAGTTGGGCAAGCTTCTGCTGGCGGCCAGCCTGCGCGTCCTGAAGTTGGAGGCGTTGTTGGAGGACCCCATCCGACTCCCGGCCGAGGGTACTGAGGGCCGACTCGGCCTCCTGTAGGCGGGCCCGGACCTTCTGGGCCTCAATCTCCGTTGCCTCGATCGCCTTGGTGATCTTCTCGATCTCCTTAGGGATCGTCTCCATGTCCCGTTCGTAGGCGAGGGCGAAGGTCTTGCCACCGCTCGCCTTGCCTCCAGAGATGATACCAGCCTGATCGAAGACGATGCCGTCCATCGTTACGATGGTGCCAAGGCGGCGGCGGAGGAGGCGGATCGCGGTTGCGGCGTCCTGGACGATGATGACTCGTCCGAGGAGTGAGTTGACGAGTCGCTCATACTTCTGGGGGAACTTGACGAGTTGAGAGGCGACGCCAACGACTCCTTTCTCTTTAACGAGGTTCAGAGGGTAGACCTGCTTCATGGAGTCCATGGGAATCGCCACGGCCCGAGGTCCGTTCTGCTTGACGAGCGATTCAATCGCGGCGATTGCGTCGGTCTGCCGTTCGAAGACAAACCCCTCCAACTGCTCGGAAAGGGCGGCGGCGATAGCCTCTTCCATGCCGCGGGGGACCCGGAGGAGTTCGTAGGCGGTACCGACTGCGCCTTCAATTGTGATCGCGCCCTCTTCGTCGGGACCGGTCTGGGCCTGGGCCTCCCTGAGGACGTTGAGACGGGCATCGAGGCCTTCCAGCTTCCCGCGGCGAGCATTCTGACTGGCTTCCACCGCAGTGAGGGACTCCCGAAGTTCGAGTACCTCTGCCGCGAGCTTCTCGCGCCGGGCGCCGGTCTGGGAGACATCGGCCAGCATCCCTTCACCTTGAGTTCGGAGACTTCTTATGACGCGGACGTGGTCGGCCATCTGGTTGACTACCGAACGGCGACGGTTGTGCAGCCTATCGATGTCGCGATCGAGCTGATCGGCGGCGTCCGTGAGGCGCTTGATGCGGCCCTTCATCTCGGTCGCGACGGCCTGGAGACGCTTTGACCGGGCTTCCGCGTCCGCGGCGTGGAGGTTGGACTGGCGGAACTCTTGCTCCAACCTCGTCACTTCAGCCTGTTTCTCCTGGGCGGCATGGCGGGCCGCGTCCACCGCTTTTTCGAGGCGCGCACGCTCGTCGTCACCCGAGGTCAACAGTGACTGCGCACGCTTGTAGTCGCTCTCCAGTCCGGTTAATTCCTCGCGCAGATCCGCCATGCGAGTCGTGAGGATGGCCAGACGCTCCTGTGCGACCGCAAGGCGTCGTTCGGCGTCCCGCACTCGCCCTTCGAGGCGATCCCGATCTGCCTGAGAAGCAGCGGCGAGGCGGCGTGTTTCCTCAAGCCGAGATGTGACTTCAGCGACTTCCCTCTGCACGGTCTCGAGGGAGACGCGGGCCTGAATGAAGTCGGCCTGGGCCTGGTCATGCGCGGCCCGAGCGACGGTTACGGCTTCCTGGGCGTGAGCCCAGCGGCGTTCGTAGTACTCGCGGAGGACTTGTTCGAGCATGTGAGTGAGGCGGGCGTGTTCTCCGGCGCGCGTGGCCTGCCGCTCCAAGGCGGCCATCCGCGGCGCGATCTCCTTGATCAGGAGCTTTACCCGTTCGACGT
>JBDSHD010000227.1:0-3804 GCA_039918655.1 Dehalococcoidia bacterium
CCGGAGCAAGAACCGCACCTGCACGAAATCGTCGATCGCGTCGTCGCGATGGCCGGGATGCCGAAACCGAAGGTCTACATCATGCAGAACGACTCTCCAAACGCCTTCGCGACCGGCCGTAACGAGAAGCACGCTGCCATCGCCGCAACCACCGGCATCATGAACATCCTGGACGATCGGGAACTCGCCGCCGTTCTCGGCCACGAGCTCGGTCATATCAAGAACAATGACATCCTGGTGAGCGCTATCGTCGCTACGATCGCGACCGCGATCACGTTCCTCGCCACTATGCTGCAGTGGTCACTCATCTTCGGCGGCGGCCGTAATCGCGAAGGTGGAATGCTCGGCATCCTGGCGATGCTGGCGACAATCATCCTGGCCCCGATCGCCGCGTCGATGGTGCGCATGGCGGTTTCCCGTCAACGCGAGTTCGGGGCCGATGAGACGGGCGCGGCCATCACTCACACTCCGCTCGCGCTCGCCGGTGCCCTCCAGAAACTGCAGGACTACTCGGTGGCCCGTCCCATGAAGGTGAACCCGGCGGTATCCCACCTGTTCATCGTCAACCCGCTCGGGAAGATCAGTATGGCCAAGATGTTCAGCACCCACCCCTCAACTGAGGATCGCATCGCGCGTCTGGACAAGATCGCGCGCAAGACCGGCAACTTCGGCTAGACCTGATCCGCCACAACCTCGACTCCGGCCCCGCTGGTGACCTCGCCGATTCGCCATAGCGGTTCGGCTGCCTCACTGAACCGGCTCTCCAACTCGGGCACCTTTTCCCGTGCCACAGACATCAGCAGAGCACCGGAAGTCTGGGGATCCCAGAGTATGTGCTCAAGATCAGCGGGTACGTCCTGGATTCGGACGTCGGGGCCGAAGTGCCGGCGATTACGTTCAGCGCCGCCCGTCAGTATCCCTCGCCCCGCGTACTCGATGCCTCCTGGTAGCACCGGCACGGACCCCGCGTTGATCCGAAGGCAGGTGTCGCTCGCCGTCGCTACCTCTCGCGAGTGACCCAGCAGACTGTACCCGGTCACATCCGTCATGGCATGCACTCCCACTTCGCGGGCGATGTGAGAAGCGTGCCGGTTGAGCTTTGTCATGCTCGCAACTGCCATACCCAAGTGGTCTTCTGACGCAGCGTCTTCCTTTGCCGCCGTGGTGACAATGCCGGTGCCGAGCGCCTTCGTGAGGTAAAGCACATCCCCGGGACGTGCGCCCCCCTTGGTGAAGATCTGTTCTGGGTGGACGATCCCCATCACGCACATCCCGTACTTCGGTTCCTCGTCCCGGATCGTGTGCCCTCCGGCGACGATCCCACCCGCTTCAATCACCTTGTCCGCTCCGCCGCGAAGGATCTGCGCCAGCGTCTCAGGTGCCATGTCATCGGGGAAAGCGGCAACATTCAGAGCGAGCACGACCTCGCCACCCATCGCATACACATCGCTCATCGCGTTCGCCGCTGAGATCGCGCCATAATCGTACGGATCGTCGACCAGCGGGGCAAAGAAATCGACCGTCAGGACTACTGCTTGCTCATCGTTCAGACGGTAGACCGCCGCGTCGTCGGGCGCAGACAACCCTACAAGGAGATCAGGCGAAGATGCCTGCATCTCGCTCATGTGGGCAAGGATCTGAGCGAGCGTGTCCGCGCCCGCCTTCCCGGCGCACCCCGCGCACGAAGCAAGCTCAGTCAGCCGCCGCTCGCCAACCATGAGACTCCTTTCACGCCAACAGAACGTTCCTTAGTATAAGTGCTCTGGCCGGAACATCCATTCATGCGTATCTTCGTCACGGTAATCCTGTCCCTGTCCGCAATCATCGCCGCTTGCGGGGGTGGCTCCAGCGACGATTTACCCCCTGCAGTCCTCGGCGAACCGGTCGTAATGTCGCCGGTGCCCACGCCGCTCTCCGTGTCATCCGGGCCATCATCTTCACCGACCGTCACAAGGCAACCCGTGCTCGTTTCGCTGGACTGGCTCGCCGGTTCCGTGGCCGTACCCGGCTTGCCATCGGGAATCACGGCTCCGAAATCTGACGCCGGACTACAGAACGCCGTCAACTCAGCGCTCTCTGGCTTCGATGGCAAGGCATCGGTCGTCGTCCACAACCTCGCTGACGGCCGTTACGCCGCGTCTGGGGAGTCCGAAATCTACTATGCCGCAAGCACCTTCAAGGCCGCCGTCCTCCTCGAAGCTTATCGCCAGCGTGACGCCGGTTCGCTCGACTTCGCGAAGATCGTCACCGTCGAAGAGAAGTACGCCGTGAATGACCTGGGCACGCTTGAGTATCTCGAGATCAAGGTCGGCGACCAAATCACCATCTCCGACGTCGTCCGAGGCATGATCGTGGTCAGCGACACCTCGCTCGCCACCCTCCTCATAGACCAGTTGGGGTCCAACAACGTTGATGCCGCTCTTCGCAGCATCGGCGCCACCGTGATGACCATCAACGATCGCGATCTCCCCACCACCGCGCTCGACCTCGCGCAGCTCATGACCGCGATCGCCGCCGGGCAAGGAGTGACCCCTGCTTCTCGCGACGAAATGCTGTCCCTCCTTGCCCAGGAGTGGTTTCGCGAAGGAGTCGTGGCCGGGGTCCCGGAAGGCACCACGCTCGCGCACAAGAGCGGCCGCTTCGACGCAGCGACGCACGACGCTGCCGTCGTCTGGGGTCCGGGCGGCCCGTACGTCATCACCGTCCTCACCGACGGATCAGGTGCGTGGGCCCCCATCGCCGCCATCTCCGCCGCCGTCTGGCAATACTTCGAGACAAGCCCCTAGACTGAGGCGCATGCCTCGCCGAAGTCCCAAAGCCCGCGCGTCATCACTGACTCCACAGGCGATCGTAGAAGCCCTCACTACGATCTACGGCCTGCCCACCTGGCGCCCTCACGGTGACCCCATGACCGAACTTGTCCTCACGATCCTCTCCCAGAACACCAGCGACACCAATTCCGGACGTGCCTTCATGCGTCTCATCACCCGCTTTCCGACCTGGGAGGAACTGATGCACGCACCGATCGATGAGATCGAGGCGGAGATCAGCGTCGGGGGCCTGGCTAGGCAGAAGGCCCCGCGAATCAAGGCCGCCCTGCAGGCCATCCAGGATGCGCGTGGCGACCTCAACCTGGATTTCCTGCGAGACATGCCGCTCGAAGACGCGAAGGACTGGCTCCGCGGCCTGAACGGCGTTGGCCCGAAGACGGCGGCTTGCGTCCTCATGTTCGCCTTCGGCCTTCCCGCGATTCCCGTCGATACCCACGTTCACCGCGTCGCTCAACGGCTTGGCTTGGTGCCCGAGGATATGACCCCGGAGCGCGCACACATCCTCCTGGAAGAGACCGTGGGACCCGAACTCGTCCACCCCTTCCACCTTCTCCTGATCAAACACGGCCGCCGCCTCTGCCACGCCCGTGCCCCGCGATGCAGCGAATGCCCACTCATGGCACGGTGTCCCGCTGGAATCACTCTGAGTACCTAGACGACCGTCACCCGGCGACTGGCGTCTGCTGTCTGCTGCACTTCCGCCCGGTGCGTGACGTAGTAGGCGGCACCGGCCAGCACGCCCAGCCCGCACATCGCGGCGAGCACCCCGATCGCTGCCTGCGTGCCAAACTTATGCGCCATCAGACCTGTCAGGTATCCGCCGATCGGTGTCGAGCCCGCGAACAACAGCATGTACAGCGAGACCACGCGCCCGCGCAGGTGGTCCGGTGTCGCGATCTGCATCGACGTATTTGCCGTCGTGCCAAACGTCGCTCCCGCCGCGCCCAACCCCATGAGTAACAACATAGAGAGG
>JBDSHD010000228.1:0-3474 GCA_039918655.1 Dehalococcoidia bacterium
CGCCGAAAGAAAGATCAGACCGATCCGGCAGATCCGCCCAATCCGCCCGATCAGAAAATCCCGCCCTGCCCAAAATGCGGTGCCCTCATGGCCCTCCGCACCGCCAAGACCGGCAAAAATGCCGGCCAGCAGTTCTGGGGCTGCACGAAATACCCCGACTGCAAAGGCACATCAAAGATCTGACCGATCCGCCCAATTCACCCGATCATAAAAAATACATCTCATGCTCGATACCGATACGAAACGCCGCATCGACACCGCTCGCGACATCCTCGTGGGCAAAGTCCCCGACCCCAAGTCTCAGGTCGAACAGATCACCATCGCGCTGATCTACAAGTTCATGGACGACATGGACGCCGAGTCCGAGGAGCTCGGCGGCAAGCGGAAGTTCTTCACCAAGGAGTTCGCCCGTTACGGCTGGGCGCAACTGATGAATCCGCGGATGGGCGGCCACGAGATGCTCGGCCTCTACGCCGAGGGCATCACCAGGATGCCCGAGAACCCCGGCATCCCGCCGCTCTTCCGCGACATCTTCAAGAACGCATACCTGCCTTACCGCGACCCCGAGACGCTCAAGGCGTTCCTCAAGATCATCGACGAGTTCACCTACGATCACATACCGCCCCCACATCCCCATCCACCCCGACTGGCCGATGGTGGAGTTGGGAGAAGTCTGCGAAGCCATTTTGACGGGACCTTTTGGAACTGCGCTCCACCAAAGCGATTATGTCGCGGATGGAATTCCTGTCATCAATCCTCGAAACATCGTCGACGGAGCGATCAGCAAAGACGGCGTCAAGATGGTGTCCTCCGAAACTAGAGACCGCCTGTGGGAGTTCACCGTTCGAGAGAACGACATTGTCATCGGACGACGTGGTGAAATGGGGCGATGTGCCGTGGCCACCTCAGAGATGAATGGATGGCTTTGTGGCACGGGTTGCTTCATGATTCGTCTGAAGGCACAATGTGAAGTCAGATTCGGGTTTTTTCAAATCGCCTCTCCAAAGATCAAAGCCTACCTCGAAGAGCAAGCCGTAGGCGTCACGATGAAGAATTTGAATCAGAGCATTCTGTCTGCCATTCAAATCCCCCTCCCGCCCCTCGCCACGCAGCAAGCCATCGTCGCCGAAATCGAAGCCGAGCAAGCGCTAGTCGCCGCTAACCGCGAACTGATCACCCGCTTCGAGCAAAAGATTCAAGCCACCCTCGCCCGCATCTGGGGCGAAGAAGAGCCCACCGCCCTGGAGGCGTGAGCCATGGACGAAGCCGCCGAACTGGCGAACTACCTGCCGCTCTCCTTCAAGACCCCGAAGGAGTAGGAATACATCGAGTTCCTGAGGGACGCCTTCGAGACGAACTACACGCACGGCAAATACCAGTTCGCCTTCCTCGCCTACCAGATGCTCACGATGAGCTTCGTCTATTTCAACATCTGGCAGGCCCGTGCATTGGATCAAGTCGCGCCTTGCTATTACTCCGGCCAATAATTACTTGATGTTCTAGCTTGTGACTTGTCCGGCGAGGACATCGCCTATTTGATGGCCGAAGTAATAAGCGAACCGATACCTCGGATGGGGCGGCGGCCCAATAGAGAGTTAGGTCGCTGGCATAGTGGTCCGCCAGTGGGACGGATATGACGTTGGCCGCTTCCCCGGACCACACCCGTTCCTGAGCATCCCTGAGAATCGTCATCGGCGACAGAATCGAGTAGCTTTCAGGCCACAACACTGCCGGAGGACGTGAGAGTTGGAGTGGACTTCTATCCGGTTTATCGCAAGAACCGCAAGGAGATGCACCATGCTGCGGCTACCGATACTTGTCGGTCTAATCATACTCACCGTTGCCTGCACCAGCACTGTGACGGAGCCTGGCGATCCATTTCTCCGCGGGGTCATCACCTCGCGCGCTTCTTCCCTCCATGGCGTTCAGGACGGAACGGGCGTTCGAATCGACTCCGTTCCCGCGATGTTTGTCGACGGTGTAGGAATCTGGCCGGCGGCCGAGCCCTGCGCCGCTCAAGCCCGCTTTTTCATCGGTGGGGACACGGAAGTCTACAGCGGGA
Organism: Dehalococcoidia bacterium; assembly: GCA_039918655.1. Lineage (GTDB taxonomy): Bacteria > Chloroflexota > Dehalococcoidia > SM23-28-2 > RBG-16-64-32 > DATKKM01. The sequence goes on from JBDSHD010000228.1 coordinate 2,063, forward strand.
ATGTTCGCGCCGATACTGGCCAATTGAGGATCGGCCGTCGAGTGACGGTCTGGGCCACCGGTGTTGTTCTGCAGTCCTGTCCGCCCCAGACCGGAGCCACGCGGGTCCTGCTCGAGGACTAAGCGAGCCTGTTGCAGAGGTAATCACAACTACAGCGGCGAGCGATTAGGCGAGCCTCAAACACTGAGCAGCCTGGTACATAGGTAGCAGAACTGTCCGGCAACATGGGTAACACTTTCGGTTACCCACGGATGATGTACTCGCCCTCTCCGCCAAATTGATTTACGGTTACCTACTGCTGGCGTGGGACGTCACGCCATCGCCGCCGCTCCCACCTCCGGGTGCGCGCGCAGGAAATACACCCCCGGCACTTTGACCTCGGGAGAGAGGTAATTGCGGGAAATGTCGTTCGTGAGGTGCCCGCGTTCGTCCGTGCGCATTCCAATAGCGTGCTCATCCATCATCTACGCCTCCTCTGAGGAATTGCTCGCCGAACGTAAGCTATCTCCTCTGCGAGAACGCTGGACTCCAGGCCGTTCCGATCTGGCGCCTCACGCCACCGGCCCCGATCTTGGTGTCGCGCGGTCACTCGTGCCTTCGTCATGTCCGATCTATCGCCTGACCGGGCGAACCCGGGATACCGTCAAGGGGAGAAGATGTCGAAACACATCGCCATCACGCCTCCCGGACGCGACGCACTGGGTGGTGCACGAACGTCCGGACGAGGTCAACGCGCTTATCCGTGCATTCATCCAATAGTCCGGTTGCACTACTACGTCGATTGACCAGCATGTTCGGTACTGTGGATTCCTTCGAGCCTTTCTCCGCACTTCACGCCGGAATCCTCCTGCTCTTCGCGGGGGCGACGGCGTTGCTCATCTTCGCGGGGCGCCGGCTTGCGCCGCCCGGGCGCTCGCGGCTCGACCGCAACCTGGGACTCGTGATGATCGCGCTGTGGGTCGTGAGCAACGGTTGGTGGCTCCTGCCGCCGCGATTCGACGCGGCGCGGTCTCTGCCACTGCAAGTCTGCGACATCACCTCGTTGCTCGCCGGGATCGTGCTGCTCGCGCCGCGCAGGCCGCTCCGCGCCCTGCTCTATTTCTGGGGGATCGGCATGAGTCTGCAGGCGATCGTGACGCCGGAGATTGCGTTCGAGCCCGACTCGTTTTGGTTCTGGCTTTTCTGGATGAGCCACGCCGGCATCATCGGAATCGCTATCTACGACGTGGTCGTGCGCGGCTTCCGCCCCACATGGGCCGATTTCAGGCTCTCGGTCTTCGCGGGACTCGCGTACCTCGCCCTCGTACTGGCAATCAACATCATGCTCGGCTTCAATTACGGCTACGTCGGCAACGCGCAGCCCGGCGAAGCATCCATAATCGACTTTCTGGGGCCCTGGCCGCAGCGGGTCG
>JBDSHD010000229.1:0-7327 GCA_039918655.1 Dehalococcoidia bacterium
GAAGACATCCAACTCATCACCCGAGACAAAGCCATCCGAGACTCCGGTCTCGTCGACACCGTTTGGTAAGTCGCCAACTCAACTACCCAACTCCTCCTCCATCCCCTCACCGCAGCCACCAAGGCCCAAGTGCTGGCCGAGTTTAAGGAAGGCGGTTCATCAGTGGCTGCTTACATCCGCGGTTTTAGCGATGAGCAGCTGGACGCTACTATCAACCTCCCGCTCGCCGGTGGCGCTGCCGTCGCCACGCAGCAACTGATCGAGGGTGGCGTCCTCATCGACCCACGTCAACGGCCACCTCAAGAGCATCCAGACCGTCGCCTAGCCCGCTCGCCAGTTGAAGAACCAATGACCCCGCCCGCACAAAGCGGCGGGCGGTGGTCGACCGACTGACCACCGCCCGCCAGGGGTGCGGCTCCGGGAAGGCTGCCTCCAGGTTGCTTCAGACAGGCCGGTGGACTCTTTCCGGACTTTTCGGGAGGGGTTCCCGAACTGCCTGGAGACCTCTCCGGATGACCTCAATCTAGACCTCTTCCAATACGTTGCCATCGGAAGAATTACCCATTCTGAAGGCAAATTCTCGGATCACAGGCCTTCAAACCGGTCCTGCTTACCGGATATGATCCGGTGAAGCTCGGACTCGGGGAAGCCCTCACGCCGGTACTCTCGCGGGCCGTGCGCCGGCCCCATCAGGGCCCTGCCCACAGCCGCGAACGGCGCCGCCATCATCCGCGCCACGCCTGCCGGTCGTGAGACCTCCAGTCGCGGCAGCCGGACTGCCTTCGGCATCGTCTGCTCGTGAGTCGCCATCTGTTCACCTCCTCGCTGGCTTTCGCCTGTGATACTTACAAGCTAGGCCAGCGAGAGGATCCTGCCATCGGAACGATTACCCATCCTTCGAGAAGGCAGGTCAGTTCGGGCGATGGGTAGTTATGCTCAGTCCGCTCTCAGGGCGCGGTCATGGGCGATGTTTCGGTTGCAGAGTCTGGACGGGGCCGGTCGGCGTGGTTCGAAAAATCACCTTGATAGGCTCATCCACCAACGAGTCCTGGACTATCGCCGTTAGCGCAGGCATGCTGGTAAAATGCCCCGGCCCGGGCGTGTCGATCAATACAGTCACCTGTTGAGCACTCCAGCAAACAGCCACCTCTACCGTGCCGTCTCCCCCTGTGGGCCCATGATCGTGCCCCTCCACTGCCGTATCGTGACCCGGCTCGCACAGCCAGTAGACATCCAGCGGCAGGCCTCGGCTGATCGCCTCGCCGAGCGCCACCTTGAACCCCTGCATTAGGATTGGTTCCACAGGTTGCGCAGCCGGCCACCAGTTTGTGAACCAATCTAGCTCCAGATGCTGCTTTTCTAGCGGGTTGACCAGGCCGTGTTTCTCGGCGACATTCGCGATACCAGCGGTGGCCGCATTGAGGTCATCAAGCAACTCCTGCCGCTTCGCGGCATCGTGCGAGAGCGCGTCCAGGCGCTTGAGGATGCTCCCCTTGGAAGCAACTTGTGGCATATCTGGCATTGGTCATCTCCCTTCCTCGGGGTGATTCCCCCGGCTATAGACGGCTGTTCCGGCGCAAGCCGGTATAAGGGATGACCATCATCCCCTTCGCGAAACGATAGCCTCCGCTCGCGGCCTTGCAATCGGACGAATTACCCATTTATTCCCCCACCGTCGCGCATCAGGCCCTTCTCGAACACGTACGCCGTCGCCGCCGCCCGGTTGTCGACATCGATCTTGACGAAGATGTTGCTCAAGTGACGAGCCACCGTCTTGTGACTCAGAATCAGCTCATCGGCAATATGCTGGTTAGTGTGCCCGCGTGCCACCAGCCGCAGCACCTCGACCTCCCGCTCCGACAGCCGATCCGGATAGGACGGACCCTTCACCTTCACCGGCGCCGCCTCCAACGTGTCCGCCACCGATGCCGCTTGATCGGTGAGGGTCTGCATGCCCAGGTCCTCGAACACGTACCGTGCACGCTCCAGCAACTCCCGGGCCTCATCCCGCCGCTTCTTGTCGTTCGCCAGCAGCCGCGAGTAGTCGAGGCATGCTCTTGCCGTCTCCAGCTTCGCCCCCGCGTCTCCCGTAACTGCGATCGCTTCCTGGAAGAACCGCTCAGCCTCGTCTTGACGCCCTGCCAGTGCCACCGCCACACCGACCAATCGGGGGATGCAGAACACCCATCCCACCGTGAAAACGATCCCCTTCCCGTATGCATAAAGGAGTCCAGGCGAAGCCTGATCCGCCAGCCCGGCGAGTCCCCCCAACCCGGCTATCTCGACCATCGCGCCGAATGAAGGGAGCGAAGCGAAATCCGGCACCCGTCCTGAGAACCGCGAGAGTGCACGCTCCAGGTCAGCAACGTCAGGCGCCTCGCCGCCATATGCACCAAGCAAGGCCTTATAGATACGCACGCTGGCGCGCGCCGCAGTCCCCGGGTCTTCAAATACCATGCCCGGCTCAATCAGCGTGTCCAGCGCATCGGCCGCCTCAGCGAATTCACCCTTTAGCGCCCGGATGCCGGCCAGCGCCGGGAGCGCGAGGGGACCCGCCCACGGATACCGAGAGCGCTGGATCGCCAGCATGGCTTCCTGCGCGCTCTCCTCTGCCTTGCCGCTATTCCCTCGCGCCGCCTGCAAGCAGACTGTGGCCGCGCACGGGGCGGAGTATGCGGACCAGTCGTGTGTCAGTTCCAAGACCTTCTTTGCTTCAGTCGACACTGCCTCCACCTCGTCGAACAGGCCCAGCGAAACCAGACCATAAGGAATGCGCGACAACGCCGTTCCGCGCTGCCAGACATCTCCCTTCTCTTCAGCGTCGCCCAGCGCCCCCTGCCAATGCTCAACCGCTTCCTGCACGTCGAGCATCTGGACGGCCCCCAGCCCAAGGGACATCCTGGCGTCAGACCGGATGCCGGGATTCTTCAGCTTCACCCCGAGGGCGAGAGCCTCCCCGGCCACCTCGCGTGCCCTCTCGGGCTGCCTGCCCGTCCAATAGACCTGGCTCATCCTGCACAGAAGCTCGGCCCTCAATTCGTCATCCTCCGAACCAAGCTCCGCAAGTGCCTGCTCAGCGGCCTCGATGTCCAGGCGCTCCCCGTATGCGATTGAGGCCTGGGTGATCTGTGAACGCATCTGCAGGGCGAAGGCGCGTCCTAGACCCTTTGTGTCGCCTACCTCTCGGAATCCCCCCGCCGCCTGCTCCAGGTGGTGTCTGCACGGACCAACGTCCAGATCGCGGTGATAGGAGATCCCCGCCTGGAAGTGCAACTCAGCACGGTCTCTCGGCGAGGCGCCCCCCCAGCGATCGGCGGCCTCCAGGGCGCCCTCGTAGAACATCGCCGCATCTCCCCACGCAAATACCTTGAACGAGCGTTCCCCTGCTTCTCTTGCGTATTCCAGCGCGCGCTCCGCATCGGCCTGTGGTCCGGCAGCGATCAAATGACGCGCAATCTCCGGTATGTGCTCGTCGATCGCGTCCGCCCACCGTTTTTCTAGCATCTCCGCAATGCGCATATGCATTCGCTGGCGGCGGGGCTCAATCGCGCCCGCGTAGCAAGCATGGCGAACGAGGGGGTGACTGAACCGGAAACGACCATCGGAATAGGTCACGAGCCCCTCGTTTGAGCACCGCTCCAGCGCAACCATCAAGTCCTCGTCGCCTCCCTCGGACAGGCTTCCCAGGGATTCAGCGGTGAAGCTATCGCCCAGCAATGCACCCATCGTCAGTACGTTACGGCACGCCGGGTCCAGTCCACTGATCCGCTCTCGGATCGCATCGGTTACCTCTCCCGGCAACTGAATCTCATCGGCAGAGAGTGTCGAGGCCAGCCAACCGGATTGACGCACCAGTGCCCCCCGGTTATCCAGATATCGCAACGCTTCCTGTACATACAGGGGGTTGCCCCTCGTTGCCTTGGTAATCGTGGCCACCAACTGGTGCGATGGCTTCGGATATCCTGCACCCCGGATAAACACGGCGACTTCCATCTCGGTGAGGCCGCCGAGATCAACCCGCGAGCAGATTTGCTGCCTCTCCCACCGCGCGAGACTTGACGCCACACGCGGCGGCAGATCAGCCGGCCGGTAGGTCACAAACGCGACGATCGGGATAGGCCCCGATGCCGCGTGATCGCTGATCGCCGTTACGGCGCTCGTGAGCAGTTCGAGTGATGCGGAGTCCATCCAGTGGGCGTCCTCCACCACGATCGCCAGTGGCCGGCGGGCAGCGCACAGCATCAGCAGGCGGGACACCGCTAGGTACAGTTTCAGTCTGGCCGAGTCCGGGCTCGGCTCCGGCGACGATTCCGGCGGCGCACTCACGGTTAACCCCAACATCTGGCGAATACTTTCGGCCTCGCTCTTATCAAGGGTGTCCATGGCATCAGGAAATTGCGCCAGCAAGCGGTCCAGTATCTGGGCCATCGGCAGGTAGGCAGGCGGGGCGTGTTCGTAGCAGTTCCCCACGGCCACCAGCGCCTCACGCTCCATACGCGCGCGGAACTCGCTCAGTAGGCGAGATTTACCGACTCCGGCATCACCGCAGATCAGCGCGAGACGAGGCGAACCAGCCAGCGCCGAGCTGAAACGCTCCTCTAGCCATTGTGTCTCACCACGCCGGCCCACAAGGGGCTAGCTAGCGGACACTACACCACCGGGCGGTCGGTCATCACCCCTGGCCAAAGAACTCCCCCTACGGTCGCGGTTCCTGGTTGCGGGTTACGCGCCGTGCAGTAATCCTACCCTACCGACACACGCTGTCAAGAACTCTGGCGAGTGGAACTCCCCGAAAATCAGTCGAAAACCACGGTTTTATTGCCGTAGACGACGATGCGGTTACGCAGATGCAGGTCGACCGCTCGCGCCAGTACCAGCCTCTCCAGGTCGCGCCCCTTCCGCACCAGGTCCTCCACAGAGTCCCGGTGGCTCACCCGCGCCACGTCCTGGTCGATGATCGGCCCTTGGTCCAGGTCCGCCGTCACATAGTGCGCCGACGCCCCGATCACCTTCACTCCGCGCTCGTGCGCCTGGTGGTATGGCCGCGCCCCCGCGAACGCCGGCAGGAACGAATGGTGGATGTTGATCACCCGATCCCGGTATTCCTCTGCGAACTTCGCGCTCAGCACCTGCATGTACCGCGCCAGGACCACCAGGTCGATACGTTCCTCACGCAGCAGCGCGAGCGCCCGCGACTCCTGCTGGGCCTTGTTCTCCGGCGATACCGGGAGATGGTGAAACGACGCGCCGAACTGCTCGGCGATACTGCGGTGATCGGCGTGGTTGCTTATCACCAACGGCATCTCCGCGTTGTACTCGCCCATCCAGCACCGGGCAAGGATATCGTACAGGCAGTGGGGCAACTTCGAGACAAACAAGGCGACCCGTGGCACGTAGTCAGAGAATCGCACGCTCCACGTCATCCCGAACCGCTCCGCGATCGGTCTGAACGCGTCCTCGATCCCGGCGCGAGGCACCGCGAAGCCGCCCAATTCCCACTCGACCCGTTGCAGAAAAACGCCCTCTTCCCTGTCCGTGTGCTGGTCGGCGTGGATGATGTTCCCGTCGTTCCGATACAAAAAGTCGGACACGGCGGCCACAAGCCCCTTCTGATCGGAGCAGGAGATTAAGAGCGTGGCGGTAACCGGAGTTTCAGGCATGATGCTCCGAATTATACTGTGCGCCCTGTACCAACCCGTAAGCACCTCGCCATACACTGGTGGTGATGACCTCATTCAGCTCAACCTTGAACCGCGCCTTCCACGGCGCGTTCGACACCGCGCTTCGCGTTGACAGCAGCCAGGCCCTCAACCTCGGCCGGGAGCCGCGCGTCGCCGGTGGCCGCGACATCGCCAGCGAGATCCGCGCGGCCCTGGCCAACATGACGACCGCCGCAGTTGACACCAATCTTGGCGCCCTCGATTACGACCGCCTCCGTCAGAGCGACATTTACGAGCGGTTTCGCAAGTGCACAACCGCCCTGACCGGATTCGATCCATCCCGTCTGGCCTCTCGGGAAGAACGTCTCGCCTTCTGGATAAACCTTTACAACGCCCTCGTCATAGACGCGGTGATCACATTCCGCACGGACAGAAGCGTCCGGGAAGATAACGGCTTCTTTCGGCGCGCTGCTTACGTCATCGGCAACCGGCGTTACTCGGCCGACGACATCGAGCACGGCATACTCCGCGGGAACCGCAAGCACCCCCTGCCCGTGATCCCGTTCCCCCAGTTCACAGCAGACGATCCTCGTCTTGTCTACTCCCTGAACCCGATCGATCCCAGAATCCACTTCGCCCTTAACTGCGCCTCCCTGTCCTGCCCGCCCGTCGCCGTATACGAGGCCACCACCATAGATCAGCAACTGGACCTCGCCGCGTCATCCTTCATCAACGGCGGCTCTGTGGCTTTCGCCCCTGGGCAAGGCAAGGTCCTCCTCTCTAAAATCTTCCGCTGGTACGAGCGCGATTTCGGGAGGCGCCGCGCGGTGCTCGATTTCATCCTCCGCTACCTAGACAATGGCGAGCTGCGTACGGCACTTGCAGGGCGGACAACACCTCCGATCGCCTATCAGCCATACGATTGGTCGCTCAACCGCGTATAGCGCGATAACCTACGCTCGTGGACGACTATATCGCCGCCAATCGCCGCCACTGGGACGAAGTCGTGCCCATCCACGAACGTTCTGACTTCTACCGCGTGCAAGATTTCAAGAACGGCGCGGTCCTTCTCGACCCGCTGGAACAGCGCGAGGTCGGCGACGTCGCCGGCCGGTCACTACTCCACCTCCAGTGCCATTTCGGACTCGATACCTTGTCCTGGGCCCGCCTCGGCGCCCGGGTCACCGGCATCGACTTCGCCCCCACGGCCATCGAGACCGCCCGCCGCCTCTCGGACGAGACCGCCGTCCCCGGCCGCTTCATCGAATCAGACGTCTACTCCATACCCGATAAGTTGGATGAAAAGTTCGATGTCGTCTTCACTTCCTACGGTGCCATCATCTGGCTACCGGACATCGAACGCTGGGCACAAGTCGCCGCCCACTACCTGAAGCCCGGCGGATTCTTCTACATGGCCGAGTTTCACCCCTTCGCGCACGCCTTCGCGAACGAGCCGGGTGTCACGGACCTCCGGCTCATCCACCCCTATTTCGAGCACCAGAAGCCCCTGACTTTCGACGAGCAGGGGACGTACGCTGACCTGACCGCCACCCTCAAACACACAACCAGCCACGAGTGGGCACATCCCCTGGGTTCGATCGTCACCGCAATCGCAAACGCTGGCCTTCACGTCGAGTTCGTACACGAATTCCCGTTCTGCCTCTACC
>JBDSHD010000230.1:0-3874 GCA_039918655.1 Dehalococcoidia bacterium
ATCTCCATGAAGTGGAACCCGGCAGCGCCGTCGCCGGTCACGCAGACGACCTCCCGCGACGGGTCCGCGAGCTTCGCGCCGATGGCCGAAGGGATGCCGGTGCCGAGCATGCCCAGCTCGAGGATGCTGAGATACGAACCCGGCCTGGTCTTCGGGAGGAAGAAGTGGGCCCAGAGGGTCGAGTTGCCGCCGTCGGTGGTGAACACGGTGTCGGAGCCGAACACGCTGCCCACCGCCTGCATGGCGTGGGCTGGATGCATGCCTGGGCCGCGCCACGCTTCGACGCTCTGGAAACTGCCCTCTCTCCACGTGCGCGACAACTCGCGGTATCGCTCCATGTCCGCGCCGGGGCGTGGCTGGACGCCCTTCGTCTTGAGCGCCCGCGCCAGCGATTGGAGCGCAGGCTTCAGCTCGGAGACGATCCCGAGCGCAATAGGGCGGGTGACGCCGAGGTTGCGCTGGTCGATGTCGATCTGGATGACCTTCTGGGTTTCCGGGTCACCCCAGTACTTGTTGAAGGGGAGATCGAGGTTGCCGAGGCGCGACCCGGCCACGAGGACGACGTCCGCTTCCTGCCGGGCGATGTCGCCGCCGTGGCTGTAGCCGTACACGAAGTTCGGATGGTCGAGCGGGACGGCGCCCCGGCCGGCCATGGAAGTGGTCACCGGGCAACCTAGCAACTCCACGATCTCAAGCAGTTCGGCGGCAGCCCGCGCACGCTCGACACCGGAGCCGGCGACCACGACCGGTCTCTGGGCGCCGGCGAGGAGTTCGGCGGCCTGGTCGATCTGCTCTGCGGAGGCCTGCGGACCCTGTGCGCGGTAACTGTTTGGTGGGCCGATACGCGGATCGCCCTCACGCGCGTCGTAGAGAACCGGCGCGGGGATTTCCAGGTGAACCGGTCCCGGCCGTCCCAGCCACATCTCGCGGAAGGCGAGTTGCGTGACGTCGATGATGCGGTCCCATGACAGGACCGGCGCGCCCCATTTCACGATCGGCCGGAACATGTCGAGCTGATCCTGCCCCTGGAACGTGGACGGGGGCGTCGGGTAGACGATGTCCAGGCGGTGCTGCGACGTGATGACGACGACCGGGACTCCCTCGTGGCGCGCGGTGACGACACCGGGCACGAGGTTGGCAGAGCCGGGTCCGGGGTTGCCGAGGACAGCGGCTACCTGGCCGGTCGTCTTGTAGGCGCCCATCGCCATGTAGACAGCCGCGGCCTCGTGGCGGACCGGGACGAAGCGGATGCCGTGATCACCGAGGCTCGCGAGAAGCGGGTCGACCTCGGGACACGGGAGCCCAAACACCAGCCGGATGTCCTCGTTGGCGAGGCAGCGTGCAAGTAGTTCACCGCCGGTGATCGGGCTCATTTTGTCCTCCTTCAGGCAATATCGTGAACGTCGCCGGTTCAGCATCATACGTGAACGCGAGTCCGGTGCCCGTAGGGCAGTGCCCCTCAATCATGCTTAAACCGGATAGAATGAGCGACACCATGCAGCAGCCGCGCATCCAGTACGTCCAGATCGCCTACACGACCTTCGGCCAGGGACCGCCGCTGGTATTCGCCGCCAACGCCTGGGGCGAGATCAACCTCTTCCTTGGGCCGGAAAACCGGGCGACCGTTGACACCCTGGCAAACGGCGGCTACCAGGTCATCCTCTACGACGGCCGCGGCCAGGGCAGCTCGGACCGCAACATCGCCGATATGTCGCAGGCAGCGAGGCTCGCCGACCTCGAAGCTGTCGTCGACAGGCTGGCGCTGGAGCGCTTTGCCCTGATGGCGCTGGTTCACGGCTGCACGACGGCTATCACTTATGCCGCGACTCACCCAGAGCGGGTATCACACCTCATTCTCTGGAGCCCGTATACCAGCGGCGCCGCCTACTACTCTGGCACACCGGTGCTTCGTGCGATCAAGGCGCTATCCGGGATGCTAGTGGACAATTGGGAGTTCTTCACGCTGACCATGGCCAACTGGCTCCTCAGGTTCCAGGACGCGGAACGAGCCAAAAGAATGGCCCGGGTCTTCCGGAACGGCACGGACCCCCAGGATTACGTGACGCTGATAGAGGCCTTAGAGGAAACCGACGTCACCACCTTACTGCCACAGGTGGAGGCGCCGACGCTGGTCATTCGGGACACGTTCTCCGTGTTCACGATGCCGGAATTCACTCGCGCCGTGGCCGCCGGTATACCAGGAGCGCACGTAGTGACGATCGATAACATGCCCGACCTACCAGGTGCCGCCCTCACCTTTCTCCGCGGTGACGAACCGGCCGCTCTCTCATCCACGCGCCCCGAACCTTCCGCCTTCCGAACCGTCCTCTTCACCGACCTCGTCGGCCACACCGAGATGATGACGCGCCTCGGCGACGACAAGGGCCGCGATGTCCTCCGCGAGCACGAACGCATCACCCGCGAAGTCCTCGCTGCAAACGGCGGCACCGAGGTCAAGACGATGGGCGACGGCTTTATGGCGTCGTTCGGCTCGGTCACGAAGGCTGTGGAGTGCGCGGTGGCATTGCAGCGGGCGTTCGCCGAGCACACCGATATCGCCGATGAATCGTTGCACGTCCGCGTCGGACTCAACGCCGGCGAACCCATCGAAGAGGACGGCCCCGACGGGCGAAAGGATCTTTTCGGAGCCACCGTAATCCTCGCCTCCCGCATCGCCGCGAAGGCAGCCGGTGGCGAGATCCTCGTCGCCAACGCCGTGCGCGAACTGTGCGCCGGCAAGGGGTTCCTGTTCAGCGACCGAGGTGAGTTCACGGCCAAGGGCTTCGACGAGCCTGTCCGCGTGTACGATGTCAAATGGAGGGACGATCATGACTGAGCAAGAAATCCGCTTCTGCACAACTTCAGACGGCGTGAGCATCGCCTACGGGATATCCGGCGAGGGACCGCCGCTGGTGCACGTTACCGGCTGGAGCAGTCACCTCGAGTTTAGCAGGACGATGCCCGGCTTCGAACACAGCATGTTCAACCTGCTAGCTCAACGGCACCGGTTCGTGCGGTACGATGGGCGAGGGTTCGGGTTGTCGGACCGGGGGACGAAGGACTTTTCAATCGACCACAAGGTGCGCGACCTGGAGGCAGTCGTCGACTCACTGCAGTTGGACCAGTTCGCGATCATCGGAATCTCCGAGGGCGGGCCGACGGCAATGACCTACTCCCACAGGCATCCGGAGAGAGTGACGAAGCTGGTTTTGACGGGGACCTTTGCGAAGGTAGTTCTCCCTACGGACGAGGCCGAACTGGCGGAGTTCAGGGTCATGATGATGGCGTTCCAGGTGGGCTGGGAGAAGGGCACGCCCGAGTACCGGCAGTTGTGGGGGGCCCGGTTCGTGCCCGACGGCTCTCCCGAGATAGTCGCCTGGTTTAACGAAATGGGGCGCCAGGCCTGTGACGGCGCGACCATGATGGCGGGTATGAACGCCGTGATTGACATCGACGTGACGCAAATCGCACCCGAGATCAGGGTCCCAACGCTTGTCGTGCACGCGCACGGCGACCGCGCCGTGCCGTTCGAACGCGGCCGGGAACTGGCGTCGCTGATACCGGGCGCCCGGTTCGTGCCGGTCGAGGGCAACAACCACATCCCGCTCCCCGGTGACCCACAAACGATGCGGATGGTGCAGGTGATCGAGGAGTTCCTGGGTGTCGGCGCTCCGGCGACTCCGCCGGCCGCTGTCTCCGGAGGCGGCCTCGTGACGATCCTCTTCACGGACATGGAGGGTTCGACGGCCCTCACCCAGCGAGTCGGCGACGACCGCGCGCAGGACCACGTCCGCCAGCACAACACCATCGTCCGGGAGGCGCTCAAGGCGCATTCCGGCAACGAGATCAAGCACACCGGCGACGGCATCATGGC
>JBDSHD010000231.1:0-7144 GCA_039918655.1 Dehalococcoidia bacterium
TCCTCATCGGCCACGACGGCCACCCGGAGGTCGAGGGGACGATGGGGCAGCTTCCGGGGAGCATCCTCCTGGTGCAGAACATCGAGGATGCTGAGGCCGTCCATGTCGCCGACCCGGAGAAGGTCGCATACGTCACTCAGACCACCCTCTCGCTCGATGACACCGCCGGTATCGTGGCTGTCCTGAAGCGGCGCTTTCCCGCCATGCCGGAGCCCCCCACCGAGGACATCTGCTACGCCACCACCAACCGCCAGCACTCGATTCGGCGTCTTGCCGAGATTACCGATCTCGTGATCGTGATCGGCGCGCCCAACTCGTCCAACTCCAACCGGCTCGTTGAAGTCGCCGCGGTTCGAGGCACGCCCGCTCACCGGATCCAGTCCGCAGACGAACTGGATGACGGCTGGTTCGCAGGGGTCGAAACCGTCGCCATCACTGCCGGCGCGTCAGTCCCGGAGTACCTGGTGGACGAAACCGTCACCTATTTGCGGCAGCGGTTTGGCGCGGAGGTCATGGAAGACCCGGTTGGCGAACCGGAGCGGGTGGAGTTCCCCGTCCCGAAGGAACTGCGCGAGACCTCTCCGGCCTAGGCGCCCACGGAATGAGGGTCGCCCTCGCGGATCGTACCGTCTTCTAGCCAGACCACCCGGTGCGCGAACTGCCGGATGCGGTTATCGTGCGATACCACCACGACGGCCTTGTTCAACTCCACAGCCTTCTCCCGCAGCAGCGCCATAACCTCAGCGCCCCGCCTGGCGTCCAGGTTTGCCGTCGGTTCGTCCGCGAGCATCAGGTCGGCGTCTTTGGCCAGCGCTCTCGCGATGGCAACACGCTGCTTCTCACCGTCGCTCATCTTCTTCGGTAACGAGTTCAAGCGGTGGCTCAGGCCGAACATGTCTAGCAGCTCACGCGCCCGGATCGAAGCTTCGTGTTCGGAGTCCTTGCTGTGGTGCTGGATTACCAGCCGGACGTTCTCCCACGCGGTCAACGCCTCCAGGAGATTGAAACTCTGGTACACGAACCCCACTCGGTGGCGCCGGATCGAAGCGAGTTCGGTCTCGTTCATGTTTGTGATATCGATGCCACGGATGTGGACGGATCCCTCGGAAGGCCGCAACAGCGCCCCGGCAATCGTGAGCAGCGTCGTCTTCCCGGAGCCGGATGGACCCATGACGGCAACGATCTCACCGCCGTTCACCTGAAAGGTCACCCTGCTCAGCGCCGTGACCGTGAACTCGCCCGTGCGGTAGTGCTTGCTGACGTTGTCTAACCGCAGGACCGCCGAGGTGTCACCCGGCGGCGCGGGCTCGTCAGCCCTTGAAGACGGAGACTGGATCAATGCTCGTCAACCTTCTCATTGGTATGTAGGCGGCCAGTAAGGCCATGAGCAGGGTCGCCCCTGCGACAGCGAGAATATCCTGCCACCGTACGTACACGACAAACTGCGGCACCTGGTCCTGCGCAAACGGCCCCATCATGATCGTCATCCCTGCGCCGACCACGAAACCGAGTATGCCTGTGACCAGGCTCTGCTCGAAGACCACCCGGTACAAGTAGTAGTTGGTGAACCCCTCCGCTTTCAGGATCCCATACTCCCGGGACTTCTCGATCGTCGCGGTGTAAATGGTCAGTCCGGCCACCGCCAGTCCGACGATGAAGGCGACAGCCAGGACCACGATAAGGATCGGAAGTATTTGCCCCATGATCCGGTCCCGCGTCTCCTGGGCGAAGTCATCCCCTTCCACGAACTGGACCTGCGGAGCGGTAAGCCGCAGCCGCTTCGCGGCATTCTCGACGTCCGCGCCCTCAATTAGCTTGATCACGAAGAAGGTGCGCTGGCCCACGGGATCGATGTCCAGGAAGTCGACCGCCGTGTCGATAGTCGTGAACCCCACCTGGGTGTAAATGAAGTCGCCACCGCGGGAGATGCCGACTACTGTCAGGTTCTTCGTCCCGCGCTGTATCCGGTCGCCAATGTTCACATCGTACCGCGACTGCATCTCCTCATCGACAATGATCTCGTCGGGTCCGGGAGGGCTCTTTCCGTCCACCATTTCGAGTGGCCCGCCCAGCCCCTTGCGGGGGTCGTAACCCACGAGTTGCAGGTCAAAGGTGTCATCAGGATCGGCGCCGGTCTTCGAGACCTCGAGCGGACGAACGATCAGGGGACCTACCGTCTCGACATCCGGCATGAACTCAAACTGCAGGCTCAGCCCTTCGGGAAGAATGGACCCGGCGGCGGCGAAGTCCGTTGTGCCGTCGCTGGCCACCCAGAGGTCGGCGGGAACTTCCTCGACAAACGACCCAACCTGCTGGCTCCAGCCGCGGAAAAGAGACAGGAGGATACCAATTAGAAAGACAGAGAGGGCAACGCCGCCGATGGAGATGGCGAGGCGTGTCCTCTCTGAGAACAAGTTTTTCCGGGCGACCAGTAGCATCAGGGGCGATCCGTGAAATTGAGTTTACGGGCGGAGTTTGTGGACTGGCAATTGTATGCACACAACCTTGACAGATATACGTAGCGTATCCAGAATCGGGATTACTCTCTTGGACCTGCGCCCTCACGAATTTGGCCCCTTGACATCCCTTCGAATCCGCACAGCGCTCCTGCTTCTCGCCGCGATCGCGGGCGGACTGATCGTTGGTTGCGGCGGTGATGAATCATCCCCCGGTGAGACTCCCAGCCCGGCACCTACAGGCACGCCCTTCGGGGCGCAGTCCCTGGCCTTCGTTTCCGGTGATGCCGGCCAGAGCGAGATTCAGACCGTGAACGAGTATGGCAGTGGCTTGGCAGCGCTTTCCGCCGCCGGAGCCTATGAAAACAGCTTCGGCGCCTGGTCCCCGGACGGGAGGCGCATCGCCTTCAACTCCACGCGAGACGGCGCCTCTGACATCTTCGTCATGAATGCCGACGGCTCAGACCAGCGCCGCATCACATTCGAACCGTCGAGCGACGGATTTACCGCGTGGTCCCCGGACGGCGGCCGCATGGCCTTTGTTTCGGATCGGGACGGCAACGGGGAGATCTACGTGATGAACGCCGATGGGTCGAACCAGGTCCGGCTGACTGACGACCCGGCCGCGGACAGCTTTCCGTCGTGGTCCCCGGACGGCAGCAGAATCGTCTTTGAATCCGCTCGCAATGGAAACTATGACGTCTGGGTGATGAATGCAGACGGGTCAGGCCAGCGCCCGTTGTTTACGAACCCCGCCACAGAAATCGCCCCGGACTGGTCCCCCGGTGGCAATCAGATCGCGTTCATCTCTGACCGAAGCGGCAACGCGGACGTCTACATCTCCAACCTGGATGGAAGCGGTATCCGGGCGCTCAGCCCGACGCCCTCGGAGGAGGCAGACCCGGATTGGTCGCCGGACGGATCGCGCCTAACCTTCTCCTCGGACCGCGACGGTGGCCGCCATATCTTCCGCGCCAATATCGACGGTTCCGGCGCGGCGCGGCTAACAGACCGGCGATTGACTGCCTTCGTCTCGCCTGCCTGGTCTCCCGACGGAGAGACCATCATTCTTACCGCCAGCCGCACCGGCCGCTTAACGATCGAACAGATCGATGCCAACGGATCCCCCACCACACTCCTTACCGATCGCCCTAACTCTGATAACTCGCCCACCTGGTCTCCGGACGGGCAGCAGATCGCCTTCAGCACGCGCCGGGATGGACTTTCTTCAATTTACGTGATGAAGCCCGACGGTACCGAACAGAGGAAGATAATCAGCAGTGCCGGGGACGACAGCCATCCGGTGTGGTCGCCGAACGGCGAACTGCTCGCGTTCGTATCGACGCGGGATGGCGGCGAAGCTGAGATATACGTCGCGCAGGCGGACGGATCGAAGCCAACGCGCCTGGCATCGATTCCAGGTCCCGACGCGTCACCTGTGTGGTCGCCGGACAGTGCCCGCATCGCCTTCGTCTCGACCGTCAATTTCAGGGCGCCCGAAGAGACGACCGATATCCTGGTGGTCACAATCTCGTCAGGAGAGACTGTTCGCGTCACGGCGAACGCAGAACGTGATGCCGGACCTGCATGGGCCCCTGATGGCCGGCTCGCCTGGGAATCGATAGGTGATGGTGGCAGCGCGATCCTCGTCGTCCAGCCGGACGGATCGGGGCCGGCCGTCCTCATAGACACTCCTGGGTTCGACTCCCAGCTGGTCTTTTCGCCGGACGGTTCGCGGTTGGCTTTCATATCCGGCGCCGGCGTGTTTGTGGCAGCGGCGAATGGCTCTGAGGCGAGGGGACTCGCGGAAGACCCGGCGACAGAGGCGGCGCCAGCGTGGTCGGCAGACAGTCGGCGGATCGCATTCGTCAGCGACAGAACAGGGGACGACGAGATATATGTCGCCAATCCGGACGGAACCGGACTAACGCAACTCACGCACGAAACAACGACGGATGAGTTGGATCCGCAATGGCGACCAGGAGGCCAGCAATGAACCGGCGCCGGTCTGCTCTCGGTCTGGTTCTCGTCCTATCACTAGTAGCCATGGTGCTCGGAATGGGCGCGTGCGGGGACGACGGCTCCAGCCCGAGCGGTCGGATGGCATTTATTTCCCGCAAGAGCGGTGACTACACGATTCGCACCCAGTATGAGGACCGCAAGCCGCTCGATCTTTCTTCGGTGCTGCCGTGGGATAGTGGCCCTGTTTGGTCTCCTGATGGGTCGAGGATCGCCTTTTACAGTGACAGGGTCTTCAATCTGACCAACGCTGACGACAACGTGGACATCTACGTTATGCAGGCTGATGGCTCGGGCCTAACCAGGCTGACCGGCGATGAGAGCGCGGACGCCTTCCCGGTCTGGTCTCCGGACGGCAGTCGCCTCACCTTTTATTCGCAACGCGACGGAAATGGTGAGATCTACACGATGGCGCTCGATGGATCGGACATCAAGCGCCTGACCGATCGGCCAGGCGTCGATATTCCTTACTCGTTCTCTCCGGACGGGACAAGGATCCTGTTCGGGACCAACCGAAACGGCAACTTTGACATCTACGCAATGGACGCCGATGGTGGCAACGAGAAGCAGATGACCAGCGGCGACGAGGACGAATTCAGCCCCTCGTGGTCGCCTGATGGCCGCCGGATCGCTTACGAAGCGGAGAGGAGTGGCGAGTTCGATGTCTGGGTGATGCAGGCCGACGGTTCCAGCCCCGTAAATCTCACTGTGCGACCGCTCAATGACACAACCGCCTCCTGGGCGTCAGATAGTAACCGGCTCACCTTCGTGTCTGCCCGGGCCGCCAGCGCAGAGATATTCGTACTGGACACCGCTTATTCGGAGCTGATCCAGGTCACCGACGCCGCGCGCCAGGACAAGTCGCCCACCTGGTCGCCGGACGGGACGCGCATCGCCTTCGTATCTCGCCGCGACCTGAACAACGAACTCTACGTCGCGAACGCAGACGGCACCGGCCAGCGCAGGCTGACCACTGATTCCGGGGCTGAAGCCTCTCCCGCGTGGGCGCCCGGCGGTAGTACCATAGCCTTCTCTTCGTTTCGCAATGGGCGACGGGACATCTACTTGGTTAGCCCCGATGGCACGTCCCTCGTCCGGTTGACGAACGACGAGAACGAATCACAGACCAGCGCTTTAGAAACCCGGTGAATAGAGGGAACTGATGGTCACGACGAATGACGTCCACGTTGGGCGGTTTTATGGCGAACGGGTCATAGAGGTAACACCGGATCTGGTTGAGCATTACGCCAGCTCCGTTGAGGATCGAAACGATTCGTATTTCGGCCCCTCGCCATTCGGCGGGCCGGTCGCGCCGGCTCTGATGCTCCATTCCGAGTGCTATCACACCGTCGATTGGTATCTCAGTTACTTCGGAAACCTGCACGCGCGCCAGGAGTGGGAGTTTTTCCAGCCAATGATGGTCGGTGAGTCCGTTATCGCCCGCCGTCAGGTCATCGACCGCTACTTCAAGCGGGATCGCGAATATATCGTCATGGAGGTTGGCACCTACGCCATGGACGGGCGTTTGCTCGTGCGGGGGCGAACCCACCAGAGTTTTGTGCTTGATCCATCGGATACCCGCCGCACGGTGGTGGACAAGGATCGCGAGAAGCGTGCGGACCGCAAATTCGACATAACGGACGAGGTGATTCTGGAGGAACTGGTAGGTCCGGCCAAGGAAGTCACCATCGAGATGTGCAAGCTCTTCTCGCCAGGGAAGAATTACCACAATGATGTTGAGGAGGCGCGGCGACTCGGATTTCCCGATATCGTCGTCCAGGGCATGATGTCGCTCTGTTTCATCTCGGAGATGATGACGAATCGTTACGGCGAGGGTTGGTTCGCCGGTGGGCGCATGAACGTCAATCTGGTCAACGTTCTCTGGCAGGGCGAAACCGTGTCCGCCGGAGGTGTCGTCATAGGGGAAAACCCCGAAGGATCGGCGACCCGAGCCAACCTGCGGGTCTGGTGTGAGAAGCAGGACGGCACGAAGGTCACCGTAGGTACAGCCAGCGCACTGAAGCGCTAACCACTCGCGTTCCTGACTCTGGGGAGGATCGCGCTAAGCGGTCAGTCTGGATCTCTTCGGCAGGTGGTCAACGATCATGTCCAGCGCTTCCCCGCGCCGGACCCACCGCTGTAACTCGCCTTCAAGCAGACTGCTCATCGTCTCCAGCGCCTCGGATCGATCCGGGTCGCGTTGCTGCTCCTTAACGCTCGTCACGTCTTTGAGCGCGCCCTCACAAGCTGCTGCCATCTTCCATGCGAAGAACCAGCGGCCGCTGAGGTCCGCCCAGGAATTGCTTCCACCGGCATCTGTAGGGAGATTACGTGTCATTTTCTGGCCCAACCCTTTCTCGGGTGATTGTCGGATATTGAGATGGCGAAACCCGGCGAACCGTTGCATGTGGCCAGTCCGTATATTGAGTGGCGGTCTGGGGAACATTCGGCATCCCCCGGCTGTTAGTAGTGGTGAGGGTGTCCGCTAAACGGGCCCTTTGTTATGCTGGCGCAAGTTGTCCACAAGAGGTGAGTTAGTTTGGCAAAACAACGAAGACGGCGGCGGCGAGGACCAGCGGAGTACCAGGGTCCGAGAAAATCCCGTCTGCCTTTTCCCGTAAACCTGATATTCAACGTCAAAGCGTTCTACGTGGTGTTCATCATCACAA
>JBDSHD010000232.1:0-15226 GCA_039918655.1 Dehalococcoidia bacterium
CATAGCCGGACAGCGATCGGAAGCGGTCCAGCACCGAATCTTTGCCCGCCCCCGAGGGTCCGGTGAGGACTACAAGAAGGGGCGGTCCGGGCAACGGGCTAGTCTTGGAGATTGCCCTGACGAGCCGACGTGACGCGTCCGGCCAGGGCTTCAGGAGTGATCGCGACGAGTACGATCTGGCCGGACGCCGTGAACACGACGGCCTTCGTGCGGCGGCCGCCGGTGTAATTAAGGCTGCGCTTTCCCTTCTTCGCGTCCTTGATCATTCGCTGAATAGGCGCGGAGGTCGGAAGCGTGATCGCCGTGATGTCTTGTGCCCGGAGAAATTTGCCAAACCCGGCGTGGACCAGTGTCATCTCAGTTCACCGTCCGTGCCGGCCTAGGCGCCCTGCCTAGATACCCGGCCTGCCAGCGCTTCCGGAGTGATCGCAACTAACACGATTTGGCCTGACTCCGTGAACACTGCGGCCTTCGTGCGGCGCCCGCTGGTCACGTCGATGATCGTCTTCTCCTTCTTCCCCTCGCGCACCATCCTCTGGATAGGCGCGGAGGTCGGCGCGACGATCGCCAAAACCTTGTTCATCGCGAGGTAGTTACCGAAGCCGACGTGAATCAACTCGGTACCATCACGAGTACCTGCGGCCATGGCTATACTCCCTTCCTCTCCCACGGCGGCAACAGCAAAGCGCCGTCGACGGGTGTATCGGTCAAACCCGCTGCGGGGGTGCAGCCCGCCGGAGCGGACGGCCCGTGATTCCCATCAGACCGGAAGATGCACCCCGCGCCGACTTTCCGGTCAGTTGTACGCGGCGATTGTAAGCGGATGCGCGCGAAACGGCAAGCTTGTGTATCTACCCCCCGGTTTATTCGGGCGATTGGGGCGAGCCCGGGCCCTCCGAGTCGATAGTATTGCCCGACTTCTTCTTCTCCATCTTCTCGAGGTCACGCTTGACCCCCTCGGCGACTCGCTCGGCCATTGAAATGCGGGGGTCTTTCTCGGTGGATTTGGCAGGACGTGAGGCCTTGCGGTCATCTTCCGGCGGGAGGCCCCGGCGAAGATTGTCCGCCAGGCGGGCGCCGATAAGCATGTCCATCAGGGCTTTACCCTTGTCCACCTGGACGCCGCTGGGTTCTGGTCTGCGAGCCGGAGGTTCCTGGAGGAAGTCTTCCCGCTGGAACTGTGCCTCAGCGAAGACCTTCAGTAGCACTTCGTCCTGGGCGTCCTTGAGCAGCTCCCGGAACCGTCCTAATTCGCCCGCCATTCGCTCCAGCCAGTGGATTAGCGCCTCTCGGTTCGTACGCCAGATGCCCATAGCCAGAGCCGGATCTCCCGACGCGAGCCGGGTCATGTCCGTGAAGGCAGGGCCAGCGACCGCGCCGAGATCGTTCCATGAGCCGCTCGATCGCGTCAATGTGAACAGTGCCGTAGATACCATCAGCGGCATGTGACTTACGGCCGCAGCGTACTGGTCGTGCTCCTCCGGGTCCATGTACATGACTTCCGCGCCGATCACAGCCGCCATTCCGGTCACGCTCTTGATCGCCTCAGGCGAGGCGCTTAACGACGGACAAACACAGTAGGGCCTTCCCTGGAAGAGCCCGGCTTCGGCTTGATCCGGACCGGGTGTCTCCTTACCGGCCATGGGATGGCCGCCGACGAAGTTCACGGTCTCGGGAAGCGTTTCCGCTGCCCAGCGCATGACGTCGGCCTTGGTGCTGGCAGTGTCGGTCACCGTCGCACCCTCCACCAGGTGGTGCGCGATCTCCTGGAAGACTTCGCGGACGTTGAGAATCGGAACGGCCACGATCACGAGGGACGCGTTCGCTACCGCCTTCGCCGCGCTCGATTCTGTCTCGTCAACGGCGCCTCTCTTCTGGGCAGTGCGCGCTGTTCCACCGTTGGCGTCGTAGCCGATGATTCTCGTTTCGGTCAGGCCGCCCGCTTTCAGAGCAAGGCCCAGTGACGTCCCGATGAGGCCCAGCCCGATGATGGCGATCTTCCCGGTCGTTTCTTGGTCGCTCATGGCGGTGATTAGCTTACCGCAAGAGATTAATTGAGGTCGTCCGCGCGCTTGAGCGCCTCACCGCGCGCCCCTGCCGTGCGTAGTCCATCCATCTCCTCGATCAACGAAACCACTCCGTCGCCGGCGCCGTAGCTCCGTGCCAGCGCCAGCGTCTTCTGGGAGTGATCGCGTAAGGCAGCGATGCCGGGACGCCGGGACGCCTTCGCTATCGCTCCCGGAAACGGCGCGAGGAGAACGAAGGCGACGCGGTCTGGGAGCGTGATATTCGCGCCGGTCAAGCTTCCCTTACCGCAGTCGTGGATCAACGCTGCCTGGAGCATCTGATTGTCGGGCGATCCGTCCTGTAGTAGGCGCTCGAAGACGTCGAGACAATGACGTTGGTCCGCCGGTTGCATAGAGGTGAACAGGGGGATCAGGTCGTCCCCGAGTGTGTGGTGTGCGGCTTCTAGCTCGGTTTTCGTCACGTGCGGACGAATGGCGGAGATCAGCTGCCGGGTGCGGTAGAGGGCGCGGTCAAGCAAAGACGTCGTTGCCACCCACGCCGGCAAATAGCTCGGCGAGGGCCTTGATTATCGGCTCCATGACCGCGAACAGGATGCCAACTTCGCCGCCAGTGAGGATTGGGAGCGCAATGAGGATTATGAGAATAAGCGGTCCGTATTGGCCGAGACGCGCGAAAGGGGTGGACAGATCGCGAGGTAGGAGGCCGACGGCAAGATTGAAGCCGTCCAGAGGGGCGATCGGCAGCAGGTTGAATACGCCAAGGATGAGGCTAAAAAGGACGATGGAGCTGAGATACAGCCCCAGGTACTCCTCCGCGCCCCAGCCACCGAAGGCCAGGTCCTGGAAGGCACCGAGATTAAAAGGTGAGATCCACGGCGCGACCCCCGTCTTGATGGGGAAGCCTGCCAGCGCGGCGACAGCCAGGTTGGAGACCGGGCCAGCACCTGCCGTCATCGCCAGCGCTCCCTTTGGGTTGGCTGTTGCCCCCGGGTTGATCGGGACCGGTTTACCCCAGCCAAACCCGATCAGGATCATGAGCACTGTGCCGGCGGGATCAAGGTGCTTGAGCGGGTTTAGCGTGACCCGGCCCATGCGGCGGGGTAAGCCGTCGCCCAGCCGGTCGGCGGTGAAGGCGTGGGAGAACTCGTGGAAGGAGATGCCCAGGATCAAGGCGGTGATGGTTGCGCCCGCGAAGATCATCGCAGCGAAGGCGTCAATGTCGAGAAGGTCGAGGTAAACGAAGATCAAACTGATGTCCATCGTAACAGGCACGAACCCCTCGGTAATTACTGCGTAATCTCGAAGGCGGTATCCTGTATGCGGAGGTGAGCCCCATGCTCTTTAGTCGGCAGAAGACATCGATGATCACGCCGGAGGAAGCCTTGCCCGGCCGGGAAGGCCCCGTGGTTGAGGTGCCCGAACAGCACGCCGTACTCGGTACGCAACTCCGAACACCGTTCCCGGACGGCATCGAAACCACCGTTTTCGCACTTGGCTGCTTCTGGGGAGCGGAGCACCTCTACTGGCAGATCCCGGGCGTCTACACCACTGCAGTTGGCTACGCGGGCGGCCACACACCCAACCCGACATACGAGGAGGCCTGCTCGGGCCGCACAGGTCACACTGAGGCCGTTCTGGTCGCTTTCGACCCGAGCAAGGTGTCCTACGCGACGCTGCTCAAGACATTCTTCGAAGAGCACAACCCCACCCAGGGGATGCGGCAGGGTAACGACGTGGGGACGCAGTACCGTTCCGCGATCTACTACACCACCGAGCACCAGCGGCGCATCGCCGAGATGGCGCGAGATGCCTACAACGAGGCGTTGAACCGCGCTGGTCACGATGAGATCACTACGGAGATAGCGCCGGCCGGTCCGTTCTACTACGCGGAGGACTACCACCAGCAGTACCTGCACAAGATCCCGAACGGCTACTGCGGGCTCAAGGGGACGGGCATCGAGTGCGCCATCCCGACGGCTCCGGTCGCCGGCGCCGCGGACGTAAGCGATCCGGCGGAGACACTCCCCACGAACGAGGAAGAGTGGCGCAAGCGACTCTCCCCGGAGCAGTACGCCGTCCTCCGCGAGGCGGGCACGGAACGCGCCTTCGCCGGCGAGTACACCGACCTCGAAGACGACGGGATGTACAAGTGCGCCGCCTGTGGCAACCAGCTGTTCGATAGCTCGACGAAGTTCCACTCCGGTAGCGGCTGGCCGAGCTTCACCGAGGCGGTCTCGCCTGGCGCCGTCGAGCTGATCGACGACAGTTCCCATGGCATGCGCCGCACAGAGGTCCGCTGTGCGCGCTGTCACTCGCACCTGGGCCACGTCTTCGATGACGGCCCGACCGACCGTGGCGGTCAGCGTTACTGCATGAACAGTGTGTCGCTCGATCTCGACCGGCGGTAGTACCACTCTGACGCTGGTATAATCTCGTCACCCTGTGTGGCTAGCACAGAATCGGAGGGATTAGATGACTGCCAGGCGAAGCTTGCTCCTTGAACCCGTGAACGCCGTCGAAGCGGCGCGAAACGCATGGAACTACCCGCTGTTCGACGCGATCTTCCAGCGGCGGGCCCGCCGCTTCCCCCTCGGCGCGACGATGCCGGGCGATCTGGCGCCGTACACCTCTAACAAGGCACCTGTACCCCTCGACGAGATCGAAGAGGCGATGCTGGTGATGGCGGGAACGGGCATCAGCGGGACGAACCTCGGTGACCTTCCGTACAACGACGGCACCAGCAACTTCTGCGGCAACACCATGCTCCAGTTTGTCGGCCGCGTGTACGCCAGCGCTTGCGGTTCCCACGGCACAGAGCTGTTCTGGACCAATGACGAGGGCACCTATATGGCGCAGTTCCGTGAGAAGACGCCGGACGCCGTCGCGGAGTTCGATAGCCTCGACGACCGTGAAAAGATCGTCCAGAACTTCCGGGCGAACACGGTGAAGATCAGTGACGGCCGCCTGCAGGTGCCGATGATTGAGGGCGTCACGCAGCCGTTCAACTGGTGGAACGCCAACCAGCCCGGCGCCACCCTCTTCATGCCGATCAGCGACGTGACCTGGGAGTACATCAACGTCCTGATGCTGCTGATGGACGCGCTCCTAACTCCTACTACCCGTACGCCGACCTGAACGGGAACGCGGAGCCGCTGAAGGAATGGGCGGACAAGGGCTACCTGGACCGCGCCCGAGCCTACCCTCTATCTGGCCTGGAATCCGGGATGCAGACCGTAATCGCCGGAACAGAGCAGGCGATCATGCTGCAGAACATGTACCTGGCCCTGCAGGCGATGGGACTGGGTGGGTGGTTGTTCAGCGCCTCGATCGGGCAATTCATCATGCCAATGATGGGTTTCCGCGCTCACGTGCCGGACAGGATGGGCCCGATCAAGCCCCTGGATCCGGCGATGGGGCCGAGTCCGTCGATCGTCGGTCTGGATGGCTACTTCCAGTCATACTGCCCGCCGTACTACCCGGATATGGGAAGCGCGGTTCAGGCGGTCTTCGACGCGAAGTGGGGCAAGAGCGGCATCTACAAGGAAGAAGGCGGCCCGGTGGCGCTCAAGGACCGTCAGTCGCAGGACCGGCTCGTCGCCAAGACGCCGGACTGGTGCCTGGAAGCGACCAAGGCGCTCTGCGAGTACATCTGGGAGACCTACGGCCGGTTCCCGGCCACGATCGACCCGATGGTGATGAACATCTGGTTCCAGGCGCACCACCTCGAGACCGGCTTCTACGACGAGTACTACCAGCCTGGCGCCTATCACCAGGCGATCAAGGACCACATGGGTACTTGGCACGGGTCTGCCTGAGCGGACTCAGGCGGGACTGAGAGACAGGCGGCTATCCACTTGCCGCACACCGGGAATCCGCGCCACTTCCCGGATCACGTCGTCTGCGAGCCGATCGGACGATGCTGACCCGTAGAGCGTGACACGCCCGAGGTTGGATCGCGCGAACACCTGCGCGCGCCGTTGCAGGCCGGAGTGATTCAGCGCGAGACCAATCGACGTCTCGAGGCTGATATCGTCCACCGCGTCCTCCTGAACCGCGAGTATCCCCGGCAGAGCGTGAACGATCGACCGGACATGCTCCCTGGTTGGCTTCACGCGGACGTTGCCGCAAACGATGGCCACGCCGCCTTCGACACGAAGCATCAGGCTCCTCTTGTCGTCTGCGGTAAGCAGATCATCTTCGGCAACGACATCGTGAAGGCGTGACTCAAGGTCGACGTCGCTGTAATAGCGGGGCAGGGATCCAAAGTGCTTTCCGAGGGTGATCGTGCTGCCCTCAATTCGTACGTCCGCGGAGGAGATACGGTACCTGCGCCGTCCACGAGCGATGAGGACCTCTGTTGCGCGTCTGTCGCCGCGTCTTACGAGGAGGCCGCTCAGCCGGGCGCCCTGATGCGAGACCGGACTCTCTGAGGAGATTGGGCGGGATGGCACCGCTACCGGTGGCACCTCCCGGGCGAAGGCGGCGAAGCTATTGGCGTCAATGTCTACGCCTTCTTCGCTCCAGCCGGTCACAGAACTGAACGGAAGTTTGACCGACTGGGCGAACAGGAGCACCCCACAGGACACAACCACGTTCAGAATTTCCCAGTCCTCGGATATGTCGAAGCCAGAAATCCGGCCCTGCCAGCGGTTCTGGAACCGCACACGGGCGCCGAGTTTGAGCAGGCTGGTTTCGCGCTCCATATAGCCTCCGTTAGGTGATCTTGGACTGACCTCAGCGTAGAATACGCGGGCGACCAAGCGCCAGCCCGTTGACCCGCCGCGGCTGCTGCCTCTAGCGTTGATTCGACACCCGAAGGAGAATCTACTGGATGACCTCACATCATCGACTTATCGCCCTTACTCTCTTCAGTCTTGCGCTGCTCTTCACCGCTTGCGGCGATGATAGTTCCGGCGACGCCACCCCGACGCCGGAACCCGGAGATACCACCGAACCAGCCGACGTGATTGTGATCTTTGGTGGACCCGAGATGGTGCGATCGGCCCTCGCGGGCGGGAAGGATGCCGCGGGGGTCCAAATGTTCCTCCTAGCGTCCGGTTCTGCCGGCGATGGTCAATTCGATCCCGCCGCACTCCCCACGGTACTCATTCGAGGCGCAAAACTAGTTGCCACACCGAGAGACGTCGACTTCGCCGAGCGCTTCTCAGCCGCCTATCCGTACGATGCCGAGTATCCGGGGTTCAGAGAGGCTTACGATTCTGTCTATCTCGTCGCGCTGGCAGCGGCCGCGGCTAATTCGACCGATCCTGCCCTCGTTCGCGACAACCTCTTGTTCGTCGCGAACTCACCCGGAGAGCAGGCCACCGCTTCACCAGACGGCCTTTCCCGCGCCATCGAGCTATTGAGCGCCGGTAACGACTTGGACCTGTCTGGCGCCTCGGGCCTTCTCGATTTCAGTCGCGACAGTGGTGGACAGTCGGAGACGAGTAAGGCGGCAGCCGAAGTTTGGACGATTCTCAACGGTGCTTACGCGCCCCTCGAGACACGGGATGTTGACCTCGTGGCCGAGGTCGATGCTGAGAATCCGCCGGGTGAGTTGAAGCGCGGAGACGGCCTGATCGCCCCGATCAAGATCGGCGCCATAGTTTCGATCACGGGGAGCGACAGTGAACGTGGCGTGGCCATAGCTAACGCGATGCAATTTGCGGGGGATGAGATCAACGAAGCCGGGGGTATAGGTGGCCAGACGCTGGAGCTGGTATTGAAGGATGACGGCGGCGACCCCGATGCCGCGAAAGAGGCTGCGGATGCCCTCACCGCCGAAGCTGTCGTGGCGATCATCGGCCCATCAACCGATGCCTCGGCCGTCGCAGTGGCTGGAGATCTTAACTCCGATTCGCCTGTTCCGTTGCTGACGTTGACTCCGGCCGCGGAACTGGCCGGAGTCGAGAGCGGCCGTCTCTTCAATGTTGCCCCACTCGCGACTGTTGAGACGGTCGTCCTTGCGAATCTCGCACGGGAGGCGAAGCTTTCCGTTGCCTGCGTAATCCAGGAAGACGCGGCAGGCTCTGAGGCTATGACGGCGGCGTTTCGGCAGGCTTTTGAGTTCAAGGGGGGCCAATTACGCGCTCCCATCATCGTGACAGCGGGCAAGGAGCCAGACTACGCGTCGGTTCTCGGCGGATGTTTTGACGACTAAGT
The DNA here is from genome assembly GCA_039918655.1 of Dehalococcoidia bacterium. GTDB lineage: Bacteria > Chloroflexota > Dehalococcoidia > SM23-28-2 > RBG-16-64-32 > DATKKM01. Next base: position 8,190 of record JBDSHD010000232.1, read on the forward strand.
TCTCCACACATACGTGACGACTTGGCTTGACCACTTGTAAGCGCGTACTTACCCTACTGGCAGTCATTTGAGCGTGAGGCACGCTTCACGAAAGGAGATGTTATGCCACACTGGCTACGAATTAACCCCTGGAGGTTCCTGCTAATCCTCGGACTCGTCTCGGTGCTGGCGCTAGGCGCAGCTTGCGGTGACGACGACGATGATGATGGCGGAGAACCATCAGCGACCGATGGTGGCGGCAGCAAGGAACCGTTGAAGATCGGCGCCCTGATGTCCTTCACCGGCGCACTTGGCACCTTTGGCGAACCGATCTACAGTGGCGCCCAACTCGCCGTCGACGAGATCAACGCAAATGGTGGTGTCCTCGGCAACGACATCACGCTGATCCGTGCAGATGACGGCACAAAGCCGGACCAGGGCGTTACCGAGGCGCAGCGCCTGGTGGACGTCGAGGGCGTCCAGGCGATCGTCGGGGCCCTCGCCAGCGGCGTGACCGTGCAGGTGGCGGAGACGGTAACCGGCCCGGCCCAGGTCCTCACGATTTCACCCGCTGCCACGGGCCCGGCCCTATCCGGTGCCAACGATGACGACTTCCTGTTCCGGACAACGATTTCTGATGCCGGCCAGGGGTTGCTCCTGTCCCAGCTCGCTAACGAGCAGGGCTACACGAACGTCTGCAACTTGTACGTCAACTCGCCGTATGGCGAGGGCCTGAGCAACGCCTTCACCGCAGCCTTCGAAGAGAAGGGTGGCACCATTGCGGCGGAAGTCCCGCATGAGGACGGTGGCGCTACGTACGTCACGGAGCTTGGACAGTGCGGGGACGCCGAGACACTCGCCGCTATCTCCTATCCGGAGACGGCCAACGTCTACCTTCGTGAGGCGGTGGAATCGGGCCAATTCAGCAGCTACCTCTTCGTCGATGGCACCAAGCAGGCCAAAATGTTTGAGACCCTGGGCTACGCCAATTTTGATGGGGCCGTGGGCACTTCCCCATCCAGCCTACCGACCGGGGACGCCAACGCTGGTTTCATCGAGCGCTACGAGGCGGCTTACGGCCCACTTCCTCCCACGCCGTACATCAAGGAAGCGTATGACGCGGTCTACCTGATTGCCCTTGCGGCGATCGCGGCAGGAAGCACCGACGGCGCTGACATGCAGGCGGCGCTCCGCGACGTCGCGAACGCCGAAGGAACGGAAGCGGGTCCTGGCCCAGAAGGGTTTACCGCCGCAGTGGAGGCCCTGGAGGCCGGCGATGACATCAACTACGATGGCGCCAGCGGCCCCTTCGAGTTCGACGAGAACGGCGACCCGCAAGTCGGCGCGATCGAGTTCTGGCACGTGGACGCCGCCGCGGCGACGCTGGTCTCGGACCGAGTATTCCAGGTGGACTTCGATACTGGGGAGGTAACCGACATCACTGAACTTGTGCTCGAGTGACGTCGGTATCAGCCGCGCAAAAGTTACGGGGCGGCCCATTGGGCCGCCCCGTTTGTATTCGCCATGACGAGGAGGTTAGGTATCGCCGCCGCCTGCCTCGGCTGACGCCGCCACCGGCCTTGACGCGGCCGCCCGCAGCGCGCGGACCCGTCGCTCCACCCAGATAGACACGCGGGGCTCCTGGGGCAAAAGGCCGGTCGGCCTGAACAGAACCACCAGGACGATCAACAGGCCGAGGACGAATTCGCGGATGTAGGGTACGCGGATCAGCAATGCATCGCCAAGGTCGTACCCCTGGATCTGCAGCGTCAAGATCCAGAACCCCCAGAGCACGAAGACGCCGGCGACGGCGCCCGTGTTGTTGCCGCTGCCGCCGACCATCAGCATCGCCCAGAAGAGGAAGGTCCCGGTGAAATGATCGAAGCTATTGGCGGTCAGCGAACTGGCGGTGTAGGCGTACACCGAGCCGCCGATGCCCATTATCACTGCTCCGAGGACGAAGCTCTGCTGCTTGAACGCAGTCACGTTTTTGCCGCTGGCCGCGGTCGCCAGTTCATCCTCGCGCAGCCCGAGGAGGACGCGCCCCCAGGGTGAGCGAACGGCGCGTTCCAGCGCGATGAAGATCAAGACCATGACCACAGCGGCGATCGCCAGCTTCAGGTACTTCTCGTCGCCCCGGCTGACGAGGTCGCGCAGCGGTAGCGGGATCCCAGTTATGCCGCGGGTACCGTTGACCAGCCACGTCTCCTCGATCGCGATGCGGCGCACCAGCTCCGCTACGCCGATCGTGGCGATGGCGAGGTAGTCTTCGCGCAACCGTAACGTGGGGATGGAGACGAGAAGGGCCAGTATGCCAGAGACGATGCCCGCCGCCAGCGTGCCCACCAACGGCACGAACCACTGGTCGGTCTGCAGTCCGGGCGCAAAGTTCAGCGCATCGCCAAAGCCTCCGATGTAGTCCTGCAACTCACCCTCGGCGGGCGGTTTTACGAAGATCGCCGTCGTGTAGGCGCCGACCATGAAGAAGGCGAGGACCCCAAAGTTGAAGACGCCAGCGTAGCCCCATTGCGTGTTGAGACCGAGCGTGAAGATGCTGTAAATCATCACGAACGTAAGGAAGAGCACGAAGAAGCTGAAAGCGCCGCTAAGATTGCCGTCGGGCAGCGCCCCGGCAGTCTGTTCGTAGCTAACGCCGAACACGAGGAAGCCGACGACGAAGATGGCAACCACACCTGCCCACGGGATCCGCGAGAGTATGCTCACACCTTAGCTCCGAACAGACCGTTGGGACGGACGAGCAGGATGAGGATGAGGATGAGGAAGGCGACGGAGAACTTGTAGCCTGCGCTCACGTCGCCAAGCAGCGGCAGATCAAGCGTCACGGCCACCTCCTGGGTAATGCCCACGATGAGGCCACCGACGAGCGCTCCCACCGGGTTCCCGAGTCCGCCGAGGATGGCTGAGGCGAACAGGGGCAGGAGGAGGATAAAGCCTAGCTCGGGGTCCAGTTGCACCTGGAGTGACAGCAGCACCCCCGCGACCGCGATCAGCGCCCCGGCGACGATCCATGTTTGGAGAATGATCCGGTCTGTGTTGATGCCGCTCACTCGCGCCAGGTCAGGGTTGTCCGACATGGCGCGCATCGCCTTCCCCAGGCGTGTGTAGAACAACAGCCAGTACACGACCGCCGTCGCCACCAGCGCCGTCGCCAGGATGAAGAGTTGGTCCGCCAGCAGCGACACATCGAACGGTAAGTCCACGCGCTCCCTGATGCCGGGGTAGTAGAGACGGGGCGATGGTCCCCAGAAGAAAAGGATGGTGGCCCGCGTTGCAATCGCGATTCCCAGTGCAGCAATGGAGAAGATCACAATCCCGCTCTTCCGCACTCGCAATCGGCGGTAGACGAAGCGGTCGAGACCCACGAGGATAACCGCCATGGCCGCTCCCGCAAGGATCATCGCCACCCAGAGCCCATAGCCGAACGAGAACTTCCAGATGGGATCGTCCGCTCCGGGCAGGTCGTTGACTGTGACCGGCAGGATCGTGAGTTGGTCGCCTGGCTTCTCGCCGACGATGAACCCCGAGAGGAACAAAAACGCCAGGTATCCCGACAACATCATCATGTCGCCATGCGCGAAGTGCCCGAACTTGAGCACACCGTAGATCAGCGTCAGACCGAGAGCCCCGAGTGCAAAGATCGATCCCGCCACCACGCCCACGACAAAGGCGTCCCGCTCAGCGAACACGGCCCAGACCATGAACGCGCCGATGATGATCCACAAGCCGGGGCCGATTAACCACGCCCCGGCTGCGCGGCGATAATCGCGCCACTGCTCCGAGCGAGGAATGGGCTGCGCTTCGATCGTTGCCATTACGCTCCCAGGTACAGCCTTCCCACTTCTTCGCTGTCCAGTAGATCTTGCGCCGCACCTTCGAGGCGGTTTTCGCCCATCGCGAGCACGTATGCTCGATGGCAGACGGAAAGGGCCTCGCGGGCGTTCTGTTCGACCAGGAGGATGGCCGTGCCGCCGTCGTTTATCTCCTTGATGCGTTCGAAGATCATCCCCACCATCTTGGGAGACAGGCTGGCGGACGGCTCGTCCAGGAGCAAGACGGAAGGATCGAGCATCAGGGCGCGGGCAAGCGCGAGCATCTGGCGCTGGCCGCCCGAGAGGCGCCCGGCGACCTCGCCGCGCCGGCCCGCCAGGTCCGGGAAGAGGCGGAACACCTGGTCGGCGCGCTCGGCGAGGCCGTTTCGGCGGACGAACGCCCCCATTTCTAGGTTCTCCATGATTGTGAGGCTGGGAAACACGTTGTCCACCTGGGGCACGTATCCGAGGCCCTTGGGCACAAGGGCGTCCGGCCGCTGGCCCGTGACGTTGTCGCCGTGCAGGTGCACCGTCCCCTCGCGCGCCGGCAGCAGTCCGAATATCGCGCGCAGCAGCGTAGACTTGCCGGCCCCGTTGGGACCGATGATCGCAACCATCTCGCCTTCGTGCACTCTGGTCGATACGCCGTGCAGGATATTTACTTCGCCGTATCCAGTTGTCATGTCCTGGGTCTCGAGGGCGACCGGCCGCGCCGGGGCGATGGATTCGCTCACCGGTACTGCCCGCCCAGGTAGGCTTCCAGCACCCGTTCGTTCGCCTTCACTTCCTCGGGGAGGCCCTCCGCGAGCTTCGTGCCCTCGCTCATCACGATCAACGTGTCACAAAGCTGGGTCACAATGTCCATATCGTGTTCGATGACGAAAAACGTAATCCCCATCTCCCGCCTGAGCCGCTCGATGTCCTCTACCAGGTTTCGCATCAGCGTGCGGTTCACGCCGGCGGCGGGTTCGTCCAGCAAGATCATTCGGGGATCGCACATCAGGACCCGCGCGAGTTCCAGGAGCTTCTTCTGGCCACCGGAGAGGTTGCCAGCATATTCGTCCCGCAGGTGGGAGAGGGCGACGAAGTCCAGCACCGTCAGCGCCTTCTCCAGGATCGCGTCTTCCTGCCTGCCCACCCGCCACGGTGCGAACCACGTGTACCAGAGCTTCTCGCCGTGTTGGTTGGCGGGAACGATCATCAGGTTTTCGAGCACGGTCATGCTCTTGAGTTCACGCGGTATCTGAAAGGTGCGGACCAGTCCGCGTTTGAAAACATTGTGGGGCGCGAGGCCGTCAATTCGCTCGCCGCGGAAGTATATTCGTCCACGGTCCGGTTTGATGAAGCCTGTCACGATGTTGAACAGCGTGGTCTTGCCGGCGCCATTGGGCCCGATCAGGCCGGTGATGCTACCCTCGGCTACCTCCAGCGAGCAGTCATTGACGGCCCGCAGACCTCCGAACGCCCTCGTGACGTTCTCGATCTGGAGTATGGCGGGCTTCGCGCCGTTGGTAGTCAAGTCCTGGCAATCCTTCGGCCAAGTATACATCTGTAGGGGAAAACGAACCGCCGCTGGATTGACGGCTTTACTGAGACGCCACTCGTCCACGAAACTCGCACCTGATGGACGTCCTCGAAGTTGTGTTCCTGTTCTCGGCTGCGTTCGCCGCGGGCGCTGTAAACAGCGTGGCGGGTGGTGGTACCCTCATCAGTTTCCCCGCCCTCCTCATCGCAGGGTATCCGGCCAAGGTCGCGAACGTGACCAACACCGTCGCCATCTGGCCCGGATACGTCGGCGGGTCGTTTGCGTATCGCGCCGAACTGCGCCACCAACGGAGCAGGGCACTGCTTCTCGGGATTCCATCTGTCCTTGGCGCCCTCGCAGGAGCGGCAATCCTGCTCTCGACGTCGGAAGGCACGTTTGAGCAAATCGTGCCGTTCCTGGTGCTCTTCGCGGTCGTCTTGATGGTGTTCCAGAGCCAACTCGCTGACTTCGCCGCACATCATAAGATCAAGTCACGCGGGGGAGACCACATACCGCTGACTTTGCACGCCGGAACGTTCCTTACGGGCGTGTACGGAGGCTACTTTGGCGCCGGCCTGGGCATCATCAACCTGGCGGTCCTCATGATCCTGCTGCCGGACAACATCCAGAACGCGAACGCGCTCAAGGCCCTTCTCGCACTCATCGTTAATGGAGTCGCGGCCGTCTACTTCGTGCTCTGGGGCCCGGTCGAGTGGCTCCCGGCTGCGGCGATGGCAGGCGGCTCGCTGGCTGGCGGTTACCTTGGCGTCGGCGCCGCACGAGCACTCGGTCCGGTGTGGTTGCACCGAGCGGTGATTGTACTCGGAGTTGCCGTCGCCGTTGTATTGTTCGTTCGGTAATCTCATCAAATCTACCTTGAACCTCGCGAGGTTTGCACGTCTATAATTGTTCCCGCACCTGTCCAAGGAGGAAGCCCCAAGATGCGTTACCGAACTCTGCCCAACACCGATCTGAGCGTCTCCACGGTTGGTTTCGGCCTGTGGACCGTTGCCATGCCGTGGTGGGGGATCGACGACGACGCGGTCGGCCTCCACCTTATGCGGCGGGCTTACGACCTGGGGATCACCTTCTTCGACACCGCGGACACGTACGGCGAAGGCAAGGGCGAGACGCTGCTCGCCGACGCGCTCGGCGACCGGAGAGACAAGATCGTCATCGGCACGAAGTTCGGGTACGACTTCTACAACACCCCGGATCAGAAGGGGCAGCGAGAGCGCCCGCAGGACTTTCGTCCAGAGTTCATCCGTTTCGCCTGCGAGCAGAGCTTACAACGCCTTGGCACCGACTACATCGACATCTACCAGATGCACAATCCGCGCCTGCCGGCAGTCATGGACGACGACATCTTCGCGACGCTTGAGGACCTGAAGGCGGAAGGCAAGATCCGGCACTACGCCGCCGCACTGGGTCCAGCGAACGGCTGGGAAGCCGAAGGACTTGCGTTGATGCGCAGTCGCAAGATAGCCGCGCTCCAGGTGATCTACAACATGTTCGAGCAGGAGCCTGGCCGGGTTCTCATTGAGGCATCCGAGCCGGCCGGTGTCGGCGTCCTCGTCCGGGTGCCACACTCCTCTGGGCTGCTCGAGGGCAAGTACACACTCGAAACGAAGTTCGAGAAAGGCGATCATCGCGCCCACCGGCCGCGAGAGTGGCTCATCGAAGGGCTACAAAAATTGGAGCCA